>JBFLYD010000069.1 GCA_040756905.1 Acidobacteriota bacterium | reverse complement strand
GGAGGGCAGTCAGGTCAAGCCACTCTCCTTTTTTCTTATACAATATTTTCTCTCCCTTGCATAGGAATTTGATATTTTCAATGTTATATCTATATTTTAATAAAAATATATTATAGTCAGGTCTTGACATTTGACATTTTCTTGGGAAAACTTTTGTTCTAATTTATTTATTTTGATACTATTTGAGTAATTAAATTTAGTATAACAAATCTCGTCCCCTTTTCCCGTTGAAGAAAGCCAGAAAATGTATATATTTTCATTCATGTCCTCTAATAATTTAGGTGAGGATAATTGATACGAGGATTTCGTTATGAGATATGCAGATTTTTGTTCTTGATCAAAAAGATATATGCTATAAATCCCCTCTGAATAATTTACCCATGTAATAAGAGGATTTTGATTTATGCTTAAAATAAAATAAGATGAAAGATTATAACCAGGAAAACCCTCTGAGATTACTTCATGACTGATTATCTTTTCATTAATAATTTTATATATCGACACAGAAGAACTTTTATAATCGGTATTTTCGCTGAGAAGATAAAGAATTCCAGATACAGATTCTTTTATCTTTGGATTTTTTCCTTTTATGGAAAGAACTTTTTTCCCATCTGCTTTTGAAATTTCAATTACTCCATTTTTCTCTACAGCCAGGTAGTTTTTTGACACATCAAATGAACCAATGTATTCTTCAGAAAATATGGGAATGGAAAATAACAATATCAATGGAATGAAAATTGAATTCTTCAATGCTCTGACCATTTTTAAATATCTATTTTATTAAAAATAACTATTAAAATAAATAAGATAGAGGTGCAGTCTTACTAATACAAAAGAATTAAATAAATTGATATGCAGGGCATGGCTTTAGCCTTGCATTAAGCAACCCCCGAATCAACCCATGAAACAAGTTCAGGGCAAGGTTCGGGGCAGGCTCTGAAGGGTTGCCCTACAAATTATTTATTGCTTTTGTATTAAAATAGTTTTTTGTTAAATTGTTATAAGATGACCTTTCTTTAGTAATACCATGAATATTTGAAGAATTGTCTTATTATTTATATAATTTGGACTTTAAAGAAAGTAATTTTTTTTGTTAAAATAAAGATATTTTATTATGCATTGAATATGCATTGAAGCAAAGAAATATTAAATGAGTGATTCAATTAACAAATTTAAAAAGATCTCGCTGATTCTACCAGCTTTTAATGTACAGAATATAATAGGAAATGCAGTTAAATTAGCGGAAAAAGAGATAAAGAAGGTAAACCCTCAAGAGTATGAAATAATAGTGGTGGATGATGGAAGTTTTGACAGCACCTGGAATGAGTTGAAAGAATTGAAAAATATTTATGGAGATAGACTAAGGATAATTCATCTAAGCAAGAATTCGGGAAAAGGAAATGCAATAAAAAAAGGAATATCTTTATCTCAGGGAGATATAGTAGGGTTCATTGATTCTGATTTAGATATAGTTCCTGAGAATATCCCTATTTTTTTAAACTATTTCAAAGAAAATCGAGCTGATATTCTCATCGGCTCTAAAAGACACCCTGAATCTAAAATTAATTATCCAAAAAGAAGGCTGTTTTTAAGTAATTTATTTAATTTGGTAGTGAAAATTATCTTTAGAATTAATTTATCAGATACACAGACCGGAATAAAGTTTTTTAAAAAAGACTTGGCAGACTCAATCTTGAGGAAAACTAAATGCAAAAGATACATTTTTGACTTAGAGTTTTTATTGATTGCGTTAAAAAATGAATGGAGAATAGTTGAATATCCAGTGATAATTGAATATAGGAAAAAACAAAAAAGAATTAATCTCTTTGAGATATTTAATGCAATCATTGAAATTGGAAAGGTATTTTTTTATTTAAAATTGAAGAAATATGATAAATTATTTTAGATGCTTATATACTAATTTATAATTTTCTGAATACAGCGATATAGTTAATAGCATTTTCTAAATTCTCTTTTGAGATTAAAAAGTCTTCTGTTGAAATTTTCATTATTTCTCTTGATTTAAGCAAAAATAGGAATTCTCTGAACAGAAAATGTAGTATTTCATAAATGATTATCGATAATTTCCTGGGAGTGAGTCTTAGTAACTTAAAAAAGCCTGATTTATAGACTAAATCGATTATTTTTAACCTTTTCTTCCTGTATGAAATCGAATTTTTCGAGGTCCCAAATATACCGAATATCTCTATATCAGAAAAATATCTTTCCATTAATTCATTAATTTCAACCAGATTAAATTCTCTGTAATGATATGGTTCCAATGGAAATTTATACAATTTATTTAAAAAAGAAATTATCCCAGTTCCTTCTTTTTTTAATACTCTTTTTATCTCTTTTAAATAAGTTTCATAATCTTCTATGTGCTCTATAACAGCTAAAGAAATCACAACATCGAAATATTCATCAGGAAATTCCATGTGAGTCACATCCATCATCATAAATTCTAAGTTATCTTTTCTGTAAGTTTGTTTTGCCTTCTCGATAGTTTTTCTTGAATTATCAATACCTATAACTTTTTTTGATTTTTGTGCTAAATGAAAACTTCCAAATCCTTCACCGCATCCTGCATCTAATACAAATTTATTTTCGACATAATTCACACAGAATAAATAAGCTGACAGCTCTCGCTGGAAACGAGGATTTGTTTTTTTATCCTCTGGATAATCCCTTTCGCCTGAATAAAATTTCATCTTTCTGATCCATTGTTGATTTCTTAATGTATAATATATTACATAAATTTACAAAAAATAAGCCTTCAAAAGTTGAAAATAATGGATAATGAGAACTTAAACCCGAAGGTGAAATTAATACCAATCGGGAAATTTATCATGAGAAGGATGGTTTGTAAGGCGAAGAGGATGTTTTCCATCAGCTCTTATTATAAATATTTCCCAGTTTCCCTTATGTTTATCATGAGAGGATGCATATGCAATCCATTTTCCATCCGGCGACCAGGAAGGGTCATAATCAAAGGTAGTCTTACTTTTTGTAATCTGCATCTTGTTTGAGCCATTGAGGTTCATAACCCATATGTTTTCTTTACCCTTTCCCTTTCCACTGACATATGCAATCTTTTCTCCATCAGGAGAATAGTCAGGGCGGCATGCTCCTCCTTCTCCGTCGAGAAGTTTAATTTCTTTTGTAGATAAATCCATATGATAAATTCCCCATCCAAAGAGTTTGTTTGCAGTGAAAGCCATGCTCTTTCCATCAGGTGAGATGGCAGGGAGAATTGTCCTGAACCAGAAATCTGTCAGCATCATTTCATTTCCAGTATGGAGATCTACCACAAATATCTTATCCCCGTTGTCCAAGGTGTCAAAGGCTATCCTTCTCCCATCAGGGAACCATTCGGGATTATAGCAATTAAAGGAGTTGTGGGTAATCCTCCTTATATCCCTTCCCTTCTCATTCATTATATAAATTTGGAAATTTCCATCCCTGTTTGATTGAAAGACGATCCTCTTCCCATCAGGAGACCATCGTGGGTATTGGTCTTCAGCATTATTATGGGTAAGCTGTTTTAAGTTTTTCCCATCAACATCCATTATGAAGATTTCAAAGTCACCATCTCGATTTGATTGAAAAACAATTTTTCCTTTTAAAGTCTTGATTATATCTTCTGGAGAATCAGTAAAAGGTTCTTCTGAAGAATTTGAAGTCTTTGCTAACATATCTGAAATTTTTGCAAATAAATTAAACGCAAATGTAAAGATGATTATTATGAGAAATAAAAAAATCAAAAGTAATATGTAGAAAACTTTACTTTTATAAGGGATTTGAACATTTGTCATTTAAATCTCTTTAATCCCATGAATTTTCTTTTATATATTTTAAAATAAATATTAATTAAAAGGCAATAAGGAATTTTTCATTTACATGATATAATAGGAAATTTGAGGATTAATTAAAATGATATTTATTAAAAAAATACAGTCTGTTATGATTTTAAAAATATTAAATAGCATAAAAGTTTATCTAAGGATATTATTTGACTAAATTAGTTTTTAAAAAAAATTAATTGGATGAAATTAAATAAACATGAAATAAGCAAAAAAATTATTTCTATTTTGTTCTGTCTATTCTTGTAACTATTATACTTGTTATTTATCTTATTTCTTTTATTAAAATTCAGGACATAATCGATGCTTTTAAAAATATATATTTATCGACCCTCTTTGCTTATTTTTTTCTTTCTTTTTCAGGAGCAGTTGTAAGAGCTTACAGGTATAAAATTCTGATTGATTCTCCATATATAAATTTGAAAAGCCTTATTTTTGTTACCCTGATAAGGAATCTTTTTGTCGATTTGCTTCCTGCAAGAACCGGGTCTCTTTCATATATTTATTTAATCAATGTAAGGTTTAATTTTCCATTTGAAATCGCAGCCTCTACATTTCTTATGGCATTTTTTTTCGATTTAGCGAGTCTTTTTCCCTTCTTGTTATTGTCAGTTTTTTTTACCGTTCCTTTCATTTCTGAATTGCAGATTGTGTCTTTTTCTTTTATATTTTTGATTCTAATTCTCGCAATAATTATATTTCTGTCCGAACTACTCGAAATTTTAAGTAAATTGTTTTCCTATTTTTCTAAAAGATTTAATCTGAATACAAGAAAAAGCATCTCGTTAATTCATGAGAAATTGAATTTAATCATAGAAGATATAAAAAAAATTAAAAAAAAAGGAATCTATACTAAAGTTTTTATAGTTTCCACCCTGATCAGGCTTTTCAAGTATACCTCCCTCTATTTTCTTCTCCATTCAATTCTTAAATTTTCAGGATACTCTTTTTTTAATCTAAATTTTTTTAAAGTTGTTATGGGAATTTCCTCAGCAGATTTACTGGCTTTTTTACTCCTTCATGGAATAGCAGGTTTTGGAACATGGGAAGCGGGCTGGACTTTTACTTTTTCCCTGTTAGGGTTTGAAAGGAAATTAGCTATAGTCTCAGGTTTTACTCTTCATCTGATTTCCCAATTCTATGAATATCTGTTAGGAATTATAAGTATAATAATTCTTGCCTTACCAATTTTTTCTAAAGGTAGAAATGTTAATGGTATTGAATAGAAAACTTTTCATGTTTTTAAAAATCAAGGCTTCAGTATTGAAAAACGGAGACAGATTTGATAATTTGAGTCGTTCGAGAATTCATGAAAAATAAGTTTTTCTGGTTGGTTTTTTCATTAATATTGGTTGGTTTTCTTCTCAGGATATGGGGAATAGCGTGGGGAAATGGGATTACGATAATTCCCAATGAATGGGATACTTATGCCAATTCTTTAAAATTCTGGGAAGAAAATTTTATTCCTGTTGATTTTGGTTATCCATCTCTTAATTATTATTTAGCATTTGTATTTCAATATCTGATTTTTATTCTGATGAAGATATCTGGGTTTGTTAAGGATTCATATCAGTTTATTGAATTACTTAAATCCAATTTTAAATTTTTATTAATTACCACTCGAATACCCACAGCAATATATGGCACTGTATCAATTCCATTAACTTACTTTATAGGGAAAAGAATATTTAATAAAAAAGTAGGTTTTTTCGCAGCATTATTTTTGACATTTTCATTCCTTCATACTGTCAATTCTCACTGGGCATTTCCTGATATATTGAATACTCTCGTTCTTGAAGTGGCTTTACTGTTTGGGTTTTTATTTTATAAAAAGTTTAATTTATTATATGCCTTACTGTTCGGTTTTTTTGCAGGCTTTTCAGTTTCAGCAAAGTATCATTTTCCAGTATTAATTATAGGATTGACAGCAATTCTTCTAAATTTTAGAAAGGATGAAAAATTATTTGTTTATTTGAAAAAAGCAATTTTATATGGATTTGTAATAATTTTTTTCTCTATTTTAGGGTTCTTCCTTGGTTGTCCATACTGTGTGATTCAATTTCCAAGGATGATAGAGACTTTTTCAGGGGCAAGATATTATTTTACTGGATGGATGGGGTGGCATCCTGAAGATGTTTATTTTAGATTTATAAAAGATGAAATTGAAGGAATTGGATTGATTGTTTTCCTGTTTTTCTTTTTTTCTCTGATATTTTTTAAAAAATACTGGAAAGAGATGATTCTTCTCCTTTCATTTCCTCTGGTTTTTTATGTAATTACATCATTTTCTCACAATTATTCAGAGAGATATATTATGGTTACATTTCCCTCTCTTTTAATTTTAGCTTCCAAATTTTTTGTCATAGACCTGAAAAAATTATTTCCAGAAAAAATCAGACCAATCTTTGAAAATAAAATTATTCTTTTATTTTTAAGTATCTTAATTCTTTTCCCATCGATAAAAAAAATAGTTGTTGCTGATAGGATGTTAGCTGAGTTTCCTGACTCTTATGAGTTAGCATCAGTTTATCTAAATGAAAATATCCAAAAAGGCTCAAATTTAGCACTCGATTTATTGGTCCCTTCATTCAAAAGTGAGGATTACAGGGTAGTGATGAGAGATCCTTTCGTAGAAACCGATCTTCCTTTTCTTCTAAGCATTAAAGCAGATTATTTGTTTTTCTGTAGAACATCATTTTACTGGAGAAATCCAGAAAACCTTCGATACAGAGAAGGAGTTCAATATTTTAAAGAGATTTCTAAAGAGTTTTATCCAATAAAGAGGTGCTTTTTGGATGATTTTGGCACAATCGCTTTAAATAAACATTTTGAAATATGGAAAAAGAAAAAACATTCCTTTGAAAGAAAAAACCCCATTTTTTTTCCTCTGGTAGAGAAGATCCCTTTTAACATGGATAACAAATATAGAATTTGTTATGGGCAAAATTTTTATGACAAGGATTTTTATACTGGTATTTCCTCAGAGAGCATACCGTATATTCGGTATATATTATCTGATTCAAGTGAAATATATGTAATATTAATTAATGGCAAGGATAAAAAGGAAATCAAGATTGAGACCAGAAGAGAGAGAATCAACATAAATTTAAATCCTTCGGAAAGGAAAATTATAAAATTGTCCACAAAAATTGACCCTGCAAAAATGCTTATACCATTAAAAATCTATTCGAAAGGTCAGGGCAGGATTATAGTTAAATTGGGTTTAAATCCGCTTCTAATAGGGAAGATGTTTTATGATGAAAAGTTGTACAGAGAGGCAATAACATACCTGAAAGAAAAAGAGGTCAATTTCATGGAAAGCTTTGAGTTTCATTTATTACTGTTCAAATGTTATATTAATCTGGGAGAAAAAATCAAAGCTAAAAGAGAAGAATTGATACTCGATAAAATTGGCAAGAAATATAATATATTTCATATCGATAATTTATCAACAATCAAAAATAATGATACAGAAAAGCTACTAAATGAATATGAAAAAGCCACTGGTGTTGACCTGAGCTTTTATAATTATATTTTAAAAAAAGAGATTGAAAGAGAAAAATTGGAAATAAAAGATTTTGACCCATCAAAAATTAGGTATTCATCCGGAAAGATTTACCTTCCTAAGGGCTTTTATAAATCAGAAATTTTGTTTTCAATTCCCATTGAACGGAATGCTGGCTGCAACCCTGCCCCTTCAGGGGCAGGTAAGGCGAGCAATATTAATGATAAAATACCTTGCCGTCGAAGAATCCCCGCTATTTATGGCGGGGTTCTTCAATTCAGAAAAAATTTATTAAGTCGTATCGAATTATATAGATGTTTAGATGAAAATGTTATAAAAAGATTAGAAGTTAATAAAGGACTGATTAATAAGAAGGATTACTATTTGAGTTTCACATTCGATTTTTACATCGATAGAGATGGAGAATATGAAATTTTCGCGAGCTTTTTGGAGCCCGATAAAGTAAAGGTAAAAAGTTTCTCTTTTTTTCCTGACTTGATTAGAAGCTTAAAATCAGAATTTGAAACTTTTGATAATTTCAAAAAATTGCTACAGTAAAATTAGATATGGAAATTAAAAGCATATTCTTGTCTTTAAAGAGATATTGGCTTTTTTTAACTATTCTGATTCTTATGATTTTTGGACTATACATAAGAATTGCAGGAACAGGAGCTTATTACATGAGGCCGGAAGATTGGGAGATACTGGATGAAGCAAGACATCATATTTATGGTTCATTTCGACCTATAAATCCATATTCATATCCTGTTTTTTACCAATACATAGTTGCTATAATATTCAGAGCTTTAGGTCTTATTTTTTCAATTCTCGGTGCAATACCAAAGGGAATTACAAAAATCTGGTCTTACTATGAGCTATCAACTATAGCAAGAATTTTATCTGGATTTTATGGAACAATATCAATATATATTACATATCTTGTAGGGAAAAAACTTTATAATCAAAAAGCAGGAATTTTATCGGCAATTTTTTTGACTCTATCATTTAACCATATTATTCTCGGTCACTCAGCAGTTCTGGATAATCAGATGGGTTTATTTGCAATCATTACATTTTTATTCTGCGTAGGCATTTATCTTGAGGGAAAGTTAATTTATTACATCTTCAGCGGTATATTTGCTGGTTTTGCAATAGCCTCAAAATATAACGGTGGAATGATTTTAGTGGCATTAATAATTGCCCATATTCTTTATTCAATCGAAAAAGAGAAAAATATCATAAAAACTTTATTCCATAAAAAATTATTCATAGCTATTTTTTTTACTATATTTGGGTTTTTTATTGGCGCACCGTATTTCTTCATAGAGCCAGGCTATTCACTTAAAAAACTTATATTTTATATAGGTGTCCTATCGAAACCAGATTGGTGGATGACTCCTGTTAAGCCCGATACATTAATTGAGAAAATCATCCAGCATAATTATTTCAGAGCTATTCTTAACATAAACTATTCAATTGGTCTTCCATTCAGCATTTTAATTTTAATTGGATTTATTAAATTATTTAAGCTCAGAAAAAAAGAAATTCTTCTTTTTTCATTTCCAATTCTTTATATTCTCATTGCATTAGGGTCCTATGGAATATCAAGACCGAGAGATTTATTTGTTTTATTGCCATTTCTTGCACTAATTCAATCTCTGGGATTTGTTTTGATTTGGGATTTTTTGAGAAAATATATCGATAAAAGAATCATCAGAAATTCAGTTTTAACATTAGCGCTGATGATAATTTTCATACCGACCCTGTTCAGGGATATTGAGGCTGTTTATTATATTAAGCGATATGATACAGTTGAATTAGCTCATAACTGGATAGAAAAAAGCCTGCCAGAAAATAGCAAAATTGCTTTTGAGATGTATTCTCCTTTGCCAGATGATAAAAGATATAAACACTATTTTGGTTTCTTCTTTATTTTAGGGTTTAGAGACTTTTCTTTTTACAGAAATAATTTCGATTTTTTGATTGTAAGCAGCATTAATTATAAGTATAGATTTTACCTAACAGAAAAATATCATCCTAATGAGGTTAGATTCTACAGGGGACTAAATCGGGAATATGAACTGATAAAAGATTTTTCATTGAAGCTAATTGAAATGAAAAACCCGACTGTGAAACTATACAAAATAAGAAAAATTGGGAAAAAACCAGTCAATATACTTTTGCCTAAAACTGTAGATTTTGATAGGAAAAAAATCGATTATATTTTTACAAACCCAGATATATATGGGAAATGCAATAATGTATTTTTTCTAAAGGATGAAGAACTCATAAGATATGTTCAGAGTAATAGTGAAATAGGGAAATGTGTTTTATTTTTTTATGGAGAAAATCAGAACGAAATAATAAAATTTAAGAATGGCTATTCTACCCACCGAGTGGACTTGGGCAGAAAGGGGATGGCATATCTGGAAATATCACCTAAATTGAAGTTTCCATTTACAAAATATGTCTATAAATTTATATTTCCTTCTATTGAGGGGAAAAAAGAGGTATTGGTTAAAATATTATGGAACCCGATGGAAATAGGGTATGAATTCTATAAAAATGAGCATTATGATAAAGCTATTGAATATTATCAGAGAGAACTTGAAAAAAACCCAGAAAATATCGAAGCATATTACTATTTGAGTTTATCTAATTTTAAAAAAGGCATGTATAAAGATGCTAATCAAATTTTGTATAAAATTAATAAAAAATTAAGACTATTTGACCGATCATATCTATCATTGACAAGTGGCTCTCTTAAAGAGGAAGAATGGAAAAGAAAATTTGAAAGACTATTTGATGTAGATTTTGATTTCTTTCTGGATTCCCACTCAGTTATCCTCCAGATGGAAGATTTTGACATGGATAAAAAGATTATTCTGAACGATGAAAAATTGTCATTTTTAAAAGGACTTTACTGTGATTCCGAATGGCATGGAGAAAATTCTGAAATTGAAAGCTCATCCATTCAGTTGTATCCTCAGGAATACATTGCTGAATTAAGCTTTAAAGACTTAACTCAAAATAAAGACTGGAAAGGTAGAGTTTATGTTCTCTCTAATGAGAATTCAAAAGAAAAAATTATTTCCCAAGGTGATTTAAAGGATGGGATAATAGAAAACGATTTTAAAAAAATCAAGATTCATTTTAAAATAAATAACATGAATGAAAGGGTTAAATTTAGAATAATCCTTGACGGAAATTATAAAATCATCCTTGATAAGATAAGAATTTTCCCTGATTTAAGGATTTTTTTCTTTGAAATGGGGAAAGATATTTTTTATATGAAAAGTTATCTTAATCAGCAATTAAAAGGAACTCTATTTAATCAGTGAAAAAGATTGTTATAATCCCAGCATTCAACGAAGAGAAAAACATAGAAAAGGTTTTATTGTCTGTAAAAGAGTTCTGCCCAGACTTCGATGTAGTCGTCATAAATGATGGCTCAACCGATAAGACTTCTGAATTGACAAGAAAATTTGATTTTGTGAATGTTATAGACCTCCCAGTTAATATAGGAATTGGAGGCGCTGTCCAGACTGGTTTCATCTATAGTGAAAGAAATAATTATGACATTACCGTTCAAGTAGATGGCGATGGTCAGCATAAACCGTCAGAAGTAAAAAAAATCATTGAACCAATTCTTAAAAATGAAGCTGATGTTATTATCGGGTCGAGGTTTATTGAAAAGGTTACATTTCGAAGCTCTTTATTAAGAAGGATAGGAATAAAATTATTTTATTTAACAAATAAAATATTGCTCAGAGAAGAAATTACAGATAGCACTTCAGGATTCAGGGCATATAATAGAAAAGCGATAGAAATTTTGAGCAGAAACTATCCGGATGATTATCCTGAACCTGAGGCAATTTACATTTTGAAAAGAAAAGGAATTAAAATTAAAGAAGTCCATGTGGAAATGGAGGAAAGAATAGGGGGAAGATCATCTATTAGTTTTTTTAGGGCAGTTTATTATATGACAAAAGTATTTCTTTCAATTTTTGTTTTAATGTTAAGAAAAGAAAAGTAAAGGAGAAAAACAATGGAAGATGTTCAGATTTTTAGAATTCAAATATTGGCTATAATTGGGAGTATTTTCTTGATTATTTTTGTTTTTGAACTTATTCGAAGAAAAAGATTGAGAGAAGAATTCTCAATTCTCTGGCTCGGCATGGGAATAATCTTTCTAGTTATATCTTTATTCAGGAAGCTTTTAGATAAGTTCTCCTATTTTGTAGGAATCGGCTACCCTCCTGCAGCTTTATTTCTTATTTTAATAATGGGACTTATGATAATTTTAATTCATTTTTCAGTTGCGATTTCAGAGCTAAAAGAATCCAATAAAAAACTTATTCAAGAATTGGGATTATTAAAAATGGAATTAGAGAATCAACAAAAGGAGAGAAGGGAATGAAGGGAATTCATTTGTTTATCATTTCTATGATCATCTGGGTTCTCTCACAGGTATTGATAAAGAATGGGATGAATAAATTTGCCGGGATTGGGATTAATTTGAATTTTTTTATTAGAGCACTGACTTCACCTTTCGTATTAGCAGGGATTTTTCTTTCAGGCATAGGAGTACTGGTATGGCTGATAATTCTTTCGAGATATGAGTTAAGTTATTCCAACCTTATAGTTAGCTTCACATATGTTCTTATGGTTTTGGCATCGATAATTTTTTTCAGGGAGCATATTTCAACCTTAAGATGGATTGGAACTTTTTTCATTATGGTGGGCGTGTATTTAGTTTTTAAGACTTAGGTTTATATAATGAAACAAAATACGATACTGAAGGGTTATTATGTATGAGTTTATATTTAGCTTTTAAGACTTAGATCTATATGACTTGGGTTCCCTACAAAGATGATTTTGAAAGTGAATGGGATGAATTTGTAAAAATTAATCCAAATGGCAGATTTGTGTACTTGATTGGATTTAAAAAAGCTATTGAAGAAATTTATAACTTAAAGAGTAATTATTGGCTTTGCTATGAGGATGGTAAAATTAAAGCTGTTTTCCCATCTTTTTTTCACAGAAGTGTACTTTATGGAAAAAGAATAGTTTCACAACCTTTTTCAGAGTATGGAGGCATATTATTTTCAACGGATATAGATATAGAAAAAAAGATAAAAATTTTAAAAGAGTTTAACTCCGTTATCGAAAATACTTTTAAAGAAAAATATTTGGATTATTTGGAGATTAGATGTTTTTCTGATTTAAAGGGATTAAACAATAATTTATTTGAAAAGGTTCCTCTCTATTATTATGGAATTTTAAAGCTGGATAGAAACTTAAATTTATCTAAATTAGTGGATTATAGTGTAAGAAAAAATATAAAAAAAGCAATAAGAAATAATCTGAAAGTAGTTGCAGGAAATAGTGAGGTAGAGATAAAAAACATTTTTTATCCACTTCATCTAAAAAGCCTTAAAAGACTTGGAAGTCCTCCGCAACCTTTAGAATATTTTCTTTCTCTTCAAAAAAACCTAAAAGATTATATAAAAATATTTTTTGCTAAATATAAAGAAAATTATATCTCAGCTTTATTGGGATGGACTGTTGGAGATTCAGCTCATATAACAGATATCTCTTCTGATGAGAAATATTTTGATTTGAGAGGTAATGATTTAATTCACTATGAATTTATTAAATGGGCTGCTGAAAACGGTTATAAATACTTCGACTTTGGACCTGTAAGATATCCAGGACAGAGACAATACAAAGTAAAGTGGGGAATAAGTTTACTTGAATATTCTAATTATTATCTCTCGGTAAAAAAAATAAAGAAGCCGTTATCTGATAAAAGTTATTTTGTAAAGATTGGTTCAGGATTATGGAAGCTTATCGTCCCAGTGAAATTATCTGCAAAAATAGGAAAATATTTTAGGAAGGAATTATCCATTTAAATGTTAAACGAGAAACTAATTTCAATTCTAAAATGCATTGAATGCGAGCAGAAACTGATTTATGAAGATGCAAATCTAAAATGTACAAAATGTAATAAAACATACAGAGTAATTGATGATATTCCTCTTATGTTAAAGTCAGACCAACAGAATATGAGATGGGAAGATTATTTTAGAGAGATTTCAAAAAAAGAAGGGGATACCGAAGCAGCAAACACCTATTTCAGTGTGAAAAATTTTAATTTCCTAAAGGATAATATTTTAAAATTGATTGGAAATGTAGAAAGCCTGTCAATTCTTGACGTGGGATGTGGAACCGGTCATTTTTCCCAATCTTTGAGTAAGAATAATTTTCTTGTTGGAATTGATATTTCCCTGGAAATGCTGATGTTTGCAAAAAGAAAAGGTTTTGATGTTATTCAATCATCGGGAGAGAAACTTCCTGTTGAGGATAATAGTTTTGATATGGTTGTTTCAAATAATGTAATGCAACTTGTAAAAGATGGAAAAACTTTCATCGAAGAGTTATTGAGGGTAGCAAAACCTGGAGGAAGGATAATTGTCAGCACTATTAACGGTCAGAATATTACGTTAAATCTGTTCAGGATTATAGAAAGAAAAATATATGAAAATCTAAGGGTTTATACTGGAGATGAGATAAAGCAATATTTTTTGCATAATGGAGGATTTATAAAATCTGCTTTGTTTCTATATTTTCCCTTTGGAAAGGCCAAATTGGCAGAAGGAAATAAAGAACTTAATTTTTTTGAAAAATTCATATCAACTTCTTTTGCGGTTGAGGCAATTAAACCAGCGTGAAAAAAATCTTTTCTGATTTGAAAAAAGATAAAATCTTTTTATTTCTTTTTTTATCAGGAATATTAATAAGACTTTATGGGATAGGCTCAGGACTCCCTTTTATGAGTACTGTTGCTGATGAAGACGGGATGATTTCCAAAATATATAACATAATTGAAAACAAAGATTTGAACCTCCATTGGTTTTTCTACCCTTCTTTGTACTTTTATATAGCAGCTTTATTTACTTTTATTATTTATGGTTTTTATAAAATATTCATTTACTTTTTTTCTCTCCATTATTTTTCAGAGGTTGTTCAAGAAAATTTAGTTAGCAAAACTACTGTAATGCCTCTTCTATTTTTTTCTGCAAGGTTTGTTTCTGCTGTTTCAGGAATTATAATGATTTTAATTATTTACAATTTGATGAAAAAATATTTTGGAAAGCATAGAGTAGAAAATATTGCCGTAATGTTATTAGTTGTGAGCCCTTATGTAGTATTGCTATCTCATTATGGAAAACCAGATTCTATACAATTATTATTTGTTGCGTTAGTTATTTTATTTTCTTTTAAAGTATATGAAAAACCTGATCTTAAAAACCTGAATTTGTCAGGTGTCTTTTTAGCAGGAGCCCTTACGACAAAATATTCAGGGATTCTTGCTGGAATAAATTTAATAATAGCTGTCATTTTGAGGTTTTTCGAAAAGAAAGACGGATTTAAAAAGTTAATTTTGAATTCAGCGGTTATATTTTTTTCCTTTATCATAAGTGTTTTCTTTTTTTCACCATATTCATTCTTAGATTTTGAGGCTTTCAGAAAAGATTTCTACAGGCAATCGGTTTTATTCAAACAAGATTTATTGGCAAGATCTTTTAATCCTTGGACATCATTAATAAATGCTTTAATAGAGAATATTGGTTTAATCGGATTTATATTTTTCATTTTTTCAATGATTTTTTTGTTTAAAAGAGTGATTTTTAATAGAGAAAATAAATTTTGTTTACTGATAATTCAACCTATATTCATATATTTTTTCCTTGCTCTTACCCATCAATTTGAAGTAAGACATGTGTTTCCTGTGATTCCATCAGTTTTAATAATATGCGCGTTCTTTTTTTATTTTTTGAATAATTTTTTAGAAAAACATCTAAAAAGAATTAGAGTTCCTTTATTTTTTGGCTTCCTGCTATTAGTGATGATTCAGCCTGTTTATAAATTAGTAGATGTCCTGGATGCAATAACGAATAAAAGTGTTGAATTTCAATGCTGGGATTGGACTAAGAAAAAACTGAATAATACAATGTATGCCTTTGAGATGAGGTGTGGACTTAATCCATCTCAAAATGCTCATCTATTCTATTCATTTGGAGAATCAGATTTTAAAAGCTTTAAAGACTCAGATTTAGAATTTTTAATCGTTTCAGATAGCATTAAAAATCAGTATTTAAGAGATGAAAAGAGAAAGAGGATATTTCCATATCATTATTCTGCCTATAAATGGATAAATGAGAATTCATATTTAATAAAAGTTTTCAAGGGAAAGTCATTGGGATTGATAAGATCTAAAATATTTGTTTATAAATTGTACACCAGCCGGAAAGAATCCGTTGATAATGAGACAATTTATTTTGATGTCTCCTACAAAAACAATGGAAAAAATCAGTTTTATTTAACGCTGGATAAACAAATTTTACTGAAAATATTTCCGGAAAGAGAAAGTATTTCAAAGGAAATCAGGATAAATATTGAAAGAGATTCTAATCATGTGATTTCTATTTTTACCCAGGTGGATTATAACGGAAATGCCGTTGATAGTCGAGGGTATTTAAATATAGATATAAAAATCAGTTCAGAAATTAAAGAATTTACAAAAGAGATAAATCAAATAGTAAAACCAAATGAACCTTACATAGGTTATTTTTCATTCCAGAAGAATTTAAATGATTAACCTTTTAACCTTTGATATCGAAGAATGGTTTCATGCAAATTATGATGTTGTAGACCTTTTAGGGAAATTTGGAGAGGATGAAAGACTTAAATTTAACACTCAAAGATTTCTCTCCCTATGTGAAAGGCATAATGCAAGAGCTACTTTTTTCATTCTTGCCAGAACTGCGGAGAAATACCCTGATATTGTTTTGATGATAAAGGAAAAAGGACATGAAATTGCTACTCATGGATACAGTCATGTTCTTGTATATAAACAGAGTCCTGAAGAATTCGAAGAAGATTTAAAAAGGTCTATCGATGTTCTTCAGGGAATTACTGGTGAGAAGATCGTAGGTTATAGAGCACCTTCATGGTCATCTTATCAGAATTTCGATTGGTTTTTCAGGATACTTGAAAGAAATGAAATTATATATGATTCAAGTATATTTCCAATGAAAACCTTTCTTTATGGCGACAGATATGCAGAGAGGTTTCCTTATCGGATAAACAATATAATAGAGATTCCCGCCACAACATTAAATTTATTAGGAATGAGAGTACCGTTTTCAGGGGGTTTTTACCTAAGGTTTTTTCCTTATTCTTTTATCAAGATGGGGATTAAAAATTTAAATAAACAAAATCAGCCAGCTATGATCTATTTGCATCCCCGTGAAATAGATGATTTAACCCCCAAATTAGATTTACCCTTTAAGGAAAGATTTATTCATTATGTTAATCTTAAAACTGCCGAGAAAAAATTGGATAGACTATTAGAATCCTTTAAATTCAGTTCAATAAAGGATTATTTAAATATCTAACCCTTACAACTTAATATTCCTGAATGATGTTATCCTTCTAATTCATTGAAAATATACTTTCCATTCATTATAATTTTTAATTCTAATGATAAACCTCTTCAGATATATAAAAAAGCATCAAATTTTTCTTTTTATTTCCGTTATTTTTGTCATGGGGTGCTTTTTAAGAATATGGGGAATTTCTTCAGTCTATCAGAGAATAGATGATATTCCTGTTGCTAAAGATATTGAGAGAATTTACCATGGAAACTGGAAACCAGACCCTGTCCTTTTCTATCCGATTTTCTTTAATTATATCGTTGCAGTAATATTAAGATTAATTTCAGGATTTCTGTCTTTAATAAGTTTCAATTCTTCTTTTGACCTCTATAATTTCTCATTTGATCATATACTTTTAATTTCAAGAATTGTATCCTCATTGATGGGTTCATTTACAATTCTTCTTGTTTATCTTACAGGAAAGAAGTTGTATTCAGAAGAAGAAGCTATTGGAATTTCTTTTTTATTCTCAGTTTCTTTTATACATATCCTTTATAGCCATCAAATTGTTCTTGATGTTCCAATGACTTTCTTTTATGCCCTATCTTTTTATTTTTGTGCATTAATTATGAAAAAAGGCATGCTGATTTATTATCTTTTAGCTTCTTTTTTCAGTGGTCTTGCAGTTGCCACTAAATACAATGGAATATTCATAATTTTTTCGATTCTTCTTGCACATTTTCTGTATGGATTTGAGGCAAAGAAAAGGTTTTTTAAGATTTTAAGCGATTATAAAATATTTTTAGCTGGAATATTTACAGTTCTTGGCTTCTTTGCTGGACATCCCTATGCTTTATTAAGGTTCAAAATGTTCATAAAAGCTTCAGTTCTATTAACCAATCTTGTTCATGAAACTGAATGGTATTTAAGGCCAATTAAACCAGAGAATTTAATTGAACAAATAAAATTTAATAGATATGTTCAAGGCATCTGGAATATATTTACCACTGAAGGGGCGATATATTTCATTTTAATTTTATTTGGAATTGCTTGGATTTTTTATAAAAAAACCAGAGAGAATTTATTTATTTTTCTGTCAGGACTGATTTATTTTTTTGGAGCTCTTGGATTTCTTGGGTTTTCTCGCTTAAGAGATCTTTCAACTCTTTCTATTTTTTATTCTTTTTTTGGTGTATTTGGCATATTATTCGTCCATTCTCTTCTTAAAAGTAATAAGATTACCAGAGTTTTTTTTTCTATGTTGATCGCTTTTTTGGTAATTTCAATGGGATATAGAGCTTTCTCCAAAGTTTATTACCTCTGGGAAGATGATACAACTCAAATAGCAGAGAGATGGATAAGAAGAAATGTTCCTGAGGAGAGTAATTTTGGAAATGAATGGTTTTTTCCTGTGATATCTGATAAAAATTACAAGTACACTTTCTTTACAAGACCCTATCTTTTCTGGAGAGATTTTCCTCCGTTTGGAAATTTTGATTTTATTTTATCGACAAGTGCCTGTTATTCTCATTTTTTAAAAAACCAAAAATACTATCCTGATTTAGCTCCTGTGTATAAAAATTTAAATTTTAAACATGAATTGATCAAAGATTTTTATTTTAAAGAAATAGAATTCAAGAACCCTGAAGTAAAGATGTACAATGGGAAAAATCAAAATAGAGTGAAACAGAGAATTTCATTACCTTCCGTTATGGCTGATAAAAATCCGGTAAGAGAATTTGAAATTTCTGACGGAAGTGTTTATGGGAAAGATATAAATAGTTTTTTTATTGATAAAAATCAGGAAGTAAAAAGAATATTCATAAGCAGAAAAAAAATACCTCAAATTGCTATATTTATATTTAGTCCAGAAAGCGACGGAGAAGTTTATGTAAATAATTTTTTGTTAAAGAAAGGAATAAAAGTTAAAAAAGGAATCAATTCATATGAAGTTATTGACCCAATGCTTTCTTTTCCTTTCTACAAATATATCTATAAGATAACAATAAAAGCGTCAAAAGAACTAAACAATGCTTTTATAAAACTGAGTGCTGATGAATTTGATATAGCTTCAGAATTCTTAAAATTACAAAACTTTAATATGGCTGAGGAGTTTTTTTTAAAAGCCCTTAAAAACAAGAATAAAAATAAGAAGGATTTAGAAATTTATCTGTACTTGGATTATTGTTCGAAGATGCTCGACAAAAACCAAGAAAGGAAAAAGTATATAGAAAATATTTCAAAAGATAGAGATTTTAAAAAATATCTGAAAATCTTCGATTCCTTCGGGAATGATAAAGAATGGATTAGAAACTTTGAAAAATTCTCAGGAATAGGTTACATATTATATAAAGGGACTCAAACAAATTTGATAGAAGATGACGAGTTTAAATTTATAAATGGGAATTTGATTGAATCAGAAATTTTCTTTAATGGCAAAGCTTTGATGCCCTCGTTCAATCAGAATGGTAACGTATTCGAGGCCGTTTCTTCTGAGAAAAGACTCATCCCTCAAAATTATATAGCTGAATTGTATTTTTATAATCCATCAAGGATCAGAGGTTTAATAGGAGAATTAGAAATTATTTTTAAAAATGAAGAGAAGGAAGAATCGATTAAATTTCCTTTAGACCTTAAGGTAGAAGTAAAAGAAAATTATTCACTGGCTTCCTTTGAATTCAAAAACAAAAGTTTTAAAAACAGAGTTCAATTTGTTATAAAAATTGATGGAGATAAAAATCTGGCTTTTGATTATATGAAAATATACCCAGATTTAAAGAGTTTTTTTAAGAATAAATACACAATGTTTAAAGATTTTATAGAAGACTTAAATTTTGATTAAAATGCCAGACCAAGATGTAAATAATAAAACTTGTATTCTCTGTGGTGAAAAGAAATTAAAGCTGTTGTTCTCAATCGAGAATAACAATTTCTATAAATGTAAAGATTGTAAATTGATCCAGATGAACCCAATTGTAAGACTAAAATCTTTAGGAGAGGACTATGTAGGTTTTGATATTGAAAGATACAAAGAATTTATAAGACTCTTTAGAATACCTCAGTATGAAAGAGAAATCGAGTTTATCAAAAAATACAAAAAAGAAGGCAAGCTCTTGGATGTTGGTTGCGGAACAGGAGGGTTTCTTGAAATAGCAGGAAATAATAGATTTATTTCATATGGAATAGAGCCATCAAGAATTGCATACAGCATTGCCCGAGAGAGAAACAAAGTAATAAGAGGGGAATTAAAGGATATAAACTTCAAAGAAAATTATTTCGATGTGGTGACCATGTGGTCAGTGTTTGAGCATGTACCAGACCCATATTTATTTCTTAATAAAATAAATTCCATAGTTAAAAAAAATGGAATAATTGCCATGCGCATCCCTTCATCCCATGGACTTTTGTCATCTCTTGCAATTTTGCTTTATAAAATTACTTTTGGGAAAATTAAATATCCCCTTATTATTCTTTTCCAATTAAAATGGGATTATAAGCACTATTACTTTTATAATTTGAGAAATATTAAGTTGTTACTCGAGAAGTGTGGATTTGAAGCCTTAAATTACAAGCATGAAAATAGCATCGACACAAAAAATATTGATTGTAGAATGAATTATATTCCTGAAAATTTTATCTTAAGAAAAATGTTCAAACCTATCTTTTTTTTGCTCATTTTATTTTCTGCATTTTTAAATAAGAAAGACGAATTAATACTCATCGCGAGGAAAAATGGAAAAAATCTTTGAAATGGAAGGCTCCTCTTTCAGGAAAAAGTTTGGTTTATTCTTGGCTCCTGTTGCTTTTATTTTAGCTTACATTTCTCCTTTATTTGAACAAAATTTTCAGGCTCATAAAGTGTTCAGTCTGTTTATTCTTGTAGTAGTTTTGTGGGTTACAGAGGCACTGCCCCTTCCCATAACATCAATATTAATTCCTGTAATGGGAATAATTATGGGAATAACAAATTTTAAAGAGTCCTTTGAAGAGTTTGCGAACCCAGTTATATTTTTGTTTTTAGGATGTTTTATTATCGCAAAAGGTATGAGTTATCATAAGCTTGATGAGAGAATTGCTTCCTCGATATTGTCAAGTAAATTTGTGGCCGGAAACCCCATAAGAATTCTTTTCGCTTTCGGGATGGTTACAGCATTTATATCGATGTGGGTCCAGAATACAGCTACCACTGCAATGATGCTTCCGATAGGGTATGGAATTTTCCTTTCTATGTCATCAAAAATAGAAACTCCCCAAGCAAAAAGATTTGGAATAGCTCTTCTACTATCAACAGCTTATTCGGCTTCTATAGGAGGTGTAGGAACACCTGTAGGAACAGCACCCAACATGATCAGCCTGGGTTTTATGTTGAAGTTTTTAGATAAGAGAATTACTTTTTTCCAGTGGATGGAGTTTGGCCTTATCGTTGTTTTTTTAAGTTATCTTATACTTTTTCTTTTTTTTAAAAGATATTGCCCAAAAACTAAAATTCGTGTTGACAGCATTATCAAAAAACAGGGTAACTTAACAAACGGACAGATTAACGTTTTAATTATCTTTTTGATTGTTGTTTTTTTGTGGATTTTTCCAGGGTTTGTTTCGATTGTTAAAGGCGCAGAAAATTCTCTGTATAAATGGTTAAATTCCCATCTTCCAGAATATTCTGTATCGCTAATTGGAGCAATACTAATGTTTATTTTTCCTACAAATTGGAAAAAAGGTGAATTTACTCTTCCTATTAAAGAAGCATTATCGATAGATTGGGGAACACTCCTTCTTTTTGGAGGAGGGTTAACGCTTGGTGGTATGATGTTTAAAACTGATTTTACAAAATTATTAGCAAACTCCCTCGTTGAAAATTTTAAAATAAGTAATGTTGGAATTTTGGCATTGATGTGTATTATTTTCAGCGTCATCTTAACTGAATTTGTCTCAAATACAGCAACCGTGAGTATGTTTATACCAATAGTGATAGCAATTTCAGAATCTCTTAATTTAAATCCAATACCTTCTGTATTGGGGGCAACCCTTGGTGCAAGCTTTGCTTTTGTACTGCCAGTTTCAACCCCTCCAAATGCTATAGTTTATGGTTCTGGATTGATTCCTTTAGTTTCTATGGTAAAAAATGGGATAGTTATTGATTTAATCGGAATAGTTATCATCTGGACAGTTGTTATGACAGTTCCCAGGCTTATTGGCCTTTAGTTTACCTATGCTAAAAATTCAATAATTCAATTAATTAATCAGTTTTTGTTAATTGATGGACATTTGAAAAATCAGGAAAGAATGATTTTGTTAAATCTATATGCCCTTTTAATGTCTCTTTTTCTATTCCGTCGATAAGAAACTTTACCTTTTCAATTGTGGGAAAATTATAAGCGAGTGAATTTACAATGCAGTAGATAGCGGAGAGTTCTGATGTTGTACCCCCTGGAATTCCATCTGAAAACTCCGTTGACAGATTTACAAAAGCTGTTCCATCCTTTGAGATAAAGAGTTCTCTCAATTTAGTTTCCGGAGGGACTGGTGATATAAGTCCCTGCTTAGAGCCTTTTATAGTTTCAATTATTACCTGTTTTGCCTGGTTGGATATCGATGTACTCTTGAATATCTCTCTTTCTTCTAAATGAAACATTGACTCTTCTTCAGATAGAAAGAAAAGCTTTATTTTAATTTTCTCATCCTTCTCCGAAAAAAGCGGGGTTTTTGCTAAATAGATTTCTTTTCCTTCAGACCTTTCTTTTTCTCCTGTGTTTTTTGATCTCACTGCTAAATAGACCCCAGCAGATATAATAATCAATGTAAAGATCAATATGATAAATTTTGAAAATGTCCTGCTTTTAATAGATTTATTTGAACTTTTCTTTAAATACTGGCTTTTTCTCATAATCTAAAAATTCTCTTTTAGGAATTGAGAAATCCCCTTATAGATAGAAGATGAAATAGAATAATGAAAATTTAAGTCCATAATCTTTTTTTCGTCCTCCTGGTTTGATAAATATATCATTTCAATTACCATGGCTGGCATGTTTGTCCCATTCAGTATTTTAAAAGGTGCAGCTTTAGGGTTTCTTTCGGGTATCTCAAACAAGAAATTTAATTCTTTTTGTACTAATTCCGATAAATATTTACTTCTCCCAAGATGCATTATTTGAGCAACATTCCATGGAATGAATGAAATATCTTCATTTCCAAAAGCTTTACCTTTTTCCAAAATTTTATCTGAGCCTGCAAGATATCTTGAATCTTCGTAGGTTGAAGATGGGTTAAAATAATAGCAGTATGGCCCATTCTCATTTTTTAGAAAAGAGAAGTTTGTATGAATACTAATAAATAAGCTGGCTCTTAAATTATTGGCAAATGAAACTCTTTCATCAATTGTCATTTCAGTATCTTCATCTCTTGTGAGGGATATTTTAATTCCCATTCTCTCTTCAATGATAAACTTTAATTTTCTTGCTATAGAGAGATTTATGTCCTTTTCCTTGATCCCTGAGCTACCTATAGAACCATAATCTGACCCCCCGTGTCCAGGGTCAATTACAATGCTTCCTACAGGTTCGACTCTTTTTATTACAATTCTGCTTATATTATTTTTCTGAATAGGATGTAAAGAATTACCTATCAGTAGGAAAGTAATCAGAAATGTCAACTGGACATAAATAAAACGAGCTTTCTCTTTCCCGTTCAATTTCATATGAATATCTTCCATTTCTTGGGGTTAGTTCTTTATATTTTTCTACTACTAATTTTGCACGTTGTTTTTTATAACTTTTCAAATCATTATACCTGCAATATAGGCTTTATCACTTTCTGTTAAATTTTCTACTTTTTTGTACATTTTATTATAAAAATGGAGGCGGTGGGATTCGAACCCACGTCCGAAAGCATTTAGTAACGGGCATCTACATGTTTAGCTTTCTTTTAATCTCGTTTGAATATCCCAGAAAGCAGGAAATATTCAAACCAGCTCTTCTTAAAATTTGCTCCTGAAAGAGAGAACATTCTTTCAGGAACTATCCTGCTTCATCACGCCTCAAAAGCTCCGCAGGAAAAAGCTTAAGAGACGGTTGCCTATTCACTTAGGCAGCAACAGGCAGTGTTTCTGCACTTAATTTTTTCCGCCCTTTTTACAATCATGGCGGCAACTTGACATGCTTCCCATTCTTTCAATACCTCGTCGAGTCCTTTTCGCCCCCAAATTTTCAAATAACAAAAATATCGGTTTCTTCGATATTTACTTCTTATAAAAAATATAAGCTTTTTTGATTTTTTTGTCAAAATTTTTTTACATATAAATTTTAAGAAAATTATGGGGTTCAGTTCCAATTAGCTCAAAATCAGTAAGAAAATTTAATGAAATAAAATATTTAATTATTTTAAAACATCTTGAAGACACACAAGAGAGGGCTTAAATTTCCTTTTTATTTCGATTGCTTTTACCGCAGCGCTGGCTGAAGGAATTGATGTAAAGCATGGAATTCGATAAGTAAAAGCCATTCTTCTAATTTTTATTGCGTCTTCATGTTCGTGTTTCCCTGAGGGAGTGTTTATTATCATTCCCACTTTTCTATTCTTAATGTCCTCTATAATGTTTCTTTTTCCTCTGTAAACTTTCTCCAATGTTTCCACTTTATGTCTGTGCTTTCTTAAATACTGCGTGGTTCCTTCTGTGGCGACAAAATTAAATCCTAAATTGTCAAGCTTCTCAATCAATGGAAGAATCCTCATTTTGTCAGAATCCTTAACGCTTACAAAAATTCTTCCTTTTCCTGGCAATTTAAATCCAGCTGCTTCCTCAGCTTTTAAAAATGCAAGGGGAAAATATCTATCTATTCCGATTACCTCTCCAGTCGAGCGCATTTCTGGACCGAGAACTGGGTCTACTTCGGAAAACTTATCGAATGAGAAAACAGATTCCTTAACTGAATATAGATTTGAAGTATTCGTTTGCAGGTTTAATTGTCTGAGCTTTTCTCCAAGTATTAATCTTGTAGCTATTTTTGCAAGAGGTATTCCAGTGGCTTTTGATATGAAAGGAACGGTTCTTGATGCTCTTGGGTTTACCTCTATAACATATATCTTGGCACCTTTCACAGCCATCTGGACATTCATAAGTCCAACGATTTGAAGCTTTTGTGCCATCAATGTAACCTGATTTTTGATTTCATTTGTGATTTTATCCGGTAAAAAATAGGGAGGAATAACCATCGTAGAATCACCTGAATGTATCCCTACTTCCTGTATGTGTTCCAGTATTCCTCCCAAGAAAGCATTTTCTGCATCAGAGAGAACGTCCACATCGAGTTCAACTGCATCCTCGAGAAATTCATCGATAAGAACAGGATATTCAGAAGAAAATTCCTGAATTGTTTCTAAATATTTAGTAAGCTCATCAGGGTCATGAATTACCTTCATTGCTCTACCACCTAAAACATAGGAAGGTCTGATTAATACTGGATATCCAATTCTTTCCGCTATCTCCAATGCCTCTGAGATCTTTCTTGCCAATCCATTTCTGGGAGAATTCAGATTTAGTTTTTTTAGAAATAAATTAAACTTCTCTCTGTCCTCTGCTTCATCTATAAAATTTGATTTTGTTCCTAAAATTTTTATTCCGTTTTTTTCAAGGGAAACCGCAAGTTTTAGTGGAGTTTGACCTCCAAACTGCACGATAATCCCTTCAGGTTTTTCTCTATTATACACAGATATTACATCTTCTAAAGTAACAGGCTCAAAATAAAGTCTATCAGATATGTCATAATCAGTTGAAACTGTTTCTGGATTTGAATTTATCATAATAGCTTCATACCCTTTGTTTTTTAAAGAAAACACCCCATGAACACAGCAATAATCAAATTCGATTCCCTGACCGATTCGATTTGGGCCTGCACCAAGAATTATTGCCCTTTTTTTATCTGAATTTTTAAATTCATCTTCTTCGTCATAGGTTGAATAAAAATAAGGGGTTTCAGCTTCAAATTCACCAGCGCATGTGTCTACGGTTTTGAATACAGGGAGAATATTTTTCTTTTCCCTTAAATTTC
Organism: Acidobacteriota bacterium; assembly: GCA_040756905.1. NCBI lineage: Bacteria > Pseudomonadati > Acidobacteriota > Acidobacteriota bacterium. The sequence goes on along the minus strand of JBFLYD010000069.1, from coordinate 48,746 downwards.
TTATTTCCTTCTCATTCGAAGAGATTATCTCGGCTAATCTTCTGTCGGCGAAGCCCATTTCTTTTGCTTTCTTAAGAACTTGTTCATCTAAATTGTCAATTTTGTATTTCTCCAATTCTTTTTCCTTTTCAACTATTTCTTTTATGTTTCCGATAAAAAATGGGTCAATTTTTGTTAACAGATAAATTTCTTCAACTGAAAAACCTGCCCTTAATGCATCTGCTATAGCCCAGAGTCTTTCAGAGTTAGGAATCTGGAGTTTTTTTCTCAGGGATTCTCTATTGTTTAAATCAAACTTTTGTTCTAACCCAAATTTTTCTATCTCCAGCGACCTGATTGCTTTCTGTAATGCTTCTTTAAATGTTCTTCCAATTGCCATTGTTTCGCCCACTGATTTCATCTGAGTCGTTAGATATTTTTCTTCTTCAGGAAACTTTTCAAAAGCAAATCTGGGTATTTTTACAACTACATAATCCAACGCAGGCTCAAAACATGCAGGAGTTTTCTTTGTTATGTCATTTGGAATTTCATCCAGTGTATATCCGATTGCTAATTTAGCAGCAATCTTTGCAATTGGAAATCCAGTTGCTTTTGAAGCCAGTGCAGATGACCTCGATACACGGGGGTTCATTTCGATGACCATCATTCTTCCATCTTCAGGATTTATGGCAAATTGGATGTTTGAGCCTCCAGTTTCAACTCCTATTTCTTTCATGATATCAATCGAAGCATCTCGAAGGATTTGATATTCTTTGTCAGTAAGAGTCTGGGCTGGAGCTACAGTAATTGAGTCACCCGTATGGATTCCCATCGGGTCGAAATTTTCAATGGAACAAACTATAACAACATTGTCCTTTCTATCCCTCATCACCTCTAACTCAAATTCTTTCCATCCAATTATTGATTTTTCAACTAATACTTTAGAAATCGGACTTATCATAAAAGCCAATGGGACGAACTTGTCAAAGTCTACCCAATCATAGATTATATTTCCTCCACTTCCACCAAGAGTGAATGAAGGTCTTATAACTACAGGAAAACTAAGGTTTTTTAAAATCTCCCGTGCTTCCTTAACATTTGAAGCATAACCAGATTCAGGAACCTCAAGACCTATTTTTTTCATTGATTTCTTGAAAAGGTTTCTATCCTCAGCTTTTCTGATTGATTCAGCATTTACTCCAATTAATTCAACACCATATTTTTTTAAAACTCCATTTTCTTCAAGTTCAAGGGCAAGGTTCAAAGCTTTCTGCCCACCAAGTGTTGCTAAAAGAGCATCAGGTCTTTCAGCTTCGATTATTTTCTTTAAATACTCAAAGGTTAAAGGTTCAAGGTATGTTCTATCCGCAAATTCAGGGTCAGTCATAATTGTTGCAGGATTGGAATTTACAAGAATTAACCTAAAATTTTCTTCCTTAAGGGCTTTTAAGGCCTGGGTTCCTGAGTAATCAAATTCAGATGCCTGACCTATTACTATAGGTCCTGAGCCTATAATTAAAATTGATTTTATATCTTCTCTTTTAGGCAACTTTTTCTCTTTTGAAATCTTGAATTAGTTTTACAAATTCATCAAAAAGATATCTGGAATCTCTTGGACCTGGGGAGCTTTCCGGATGATACTGAACTGAGAAGAGAAATTTTTCTTTTAAGGACAATCCTTCAACTGTGTAATCGTTTAAATTTATATGGGTAATCTCAATGTTTTGTTTTAAAGAGCCAGGGTTAACTGCAAAATTATGGTTTTGAGTGGTTATTTCAATCGCATTCTTTTTGATATTTTTGACAGGATGATTACCCCCATGATGGCCAAATTTTAATTTATAGGTTTTGCCTTCGAGAGCAAGGGCAAGGAGTTGATGTCCAAGACAGATTCCAAAAATCGGAAGCCTTCCTATCATATTTTTTATGTTTTCAATTGCATAAGAAACAGGTTCTGGATCTCCCGGTCCATTTGAAAGAAAAACCCCATCTGGATTAAGATCGAGAATTTCTTTGCATGAAGTTTTTGCTGGAACCACATAAACTCTTATTCCATAAGAGACAAGGTTTCTGAGAATGTTTCTCTTTATGCCAAAATCATAGGCAACGACAAAATACTTGAAGTTAGTCCTTTTTCCATACCCTTTTTTCCATTCCCAGATTCCTTCTTTCCATTCATATGGTTTTTCTGATGTCACATATTTTACCATGTCAATTCCAACGATCGATGGAAGGCTCCTAACTTTCTTTATCAATAAATCATAATCTAAAGTGGTTGTAGAAATTATTGCATTTTGAGCTCCATGAGTTCTTATGATTTTTGTAAGTTTTCTTGTGTCAATCCCAAATATTCCAGGAATTTTCTTTCTTATTAGATATTCTTCAAGAGATTCCTTTTTTCGCCAATTAAAGGGAATATAGGGTGGTTCTTTAATCACAAATCCTTCTACCCATGGCTTTGAAGATTCCACATCTTCCTCATTACACCCATAGTTCCCAATAAGAGGGTAAGTCATAACGACAATTTGACCTTTATAAGAAGGATCTGTTAATATCTCCTGATAACCAGCCATGGATGTATTAAACACAATTTCTCCTTGGGCATCACCTTCATAACCAAAAGAACTTCCAAAAAATATTGTCCCATCCTCAAGTATTAATGCCGCTTTTTTTAGATTTCCAATCATTTTTTACTTTTTACCAGGACCATAAAGAATTTTTCCAGACCTTGCTCCTGTATGATTTCCTTTATCTATAACCAAGATTCCATTAACAATTACATATTCAATTCCTTCAGGGTATTGATGGGGATTTTGAAAAGTAGCTTTATCGATTACTGTTTCTGGATTGAATACAGTTATGTCCGCAGACATTCCCTCCCAGATAAGACCTCTATCCTTAAATTTGAACCTTTGGGCTGGAAATGATGTCATTTTTCTTATCGCATCCTCAAGAGTTAAGATTTTTTCTTCCCTTACATATTTTCCCAGAACTCTTGGAAAAGTTCCGTATGCTCTTGGATGAGGCTTTCCCTCACCAAGTATTCCATCGGGCCTTAGAGCGGACCAGTCAGAATCAATCATAACCCATGGAGTCTTCATAATTGCTTTCACATCATTCTCTGCCATTGAAAAGTAGATTGCCCCAACAGAGCCTTTTTCTTCTACTATCAGGTCAAACACAAATTCAAATGGGTCTTTCTTTGCGATTTTAGCTGCCTCAGATACACTCTTTCCTTCGTATATTTTATTTTTTTCCTGTTTAAGAGATGCTATAAGAATGTTCTCCCATCCACCTGGACCCAGATACATGTTTTCCCATCCTTCTTTCTTATGTAACATTTCATCCTTAATTTTTTTTCTTAATTCTTTATCTTGAAGTCTCGAAAGATATTTTTCCGTTCCGCCTTCATGAACCCAGGGAGGAACTGTAGCGTTTATGCTGGTTGATGAGGCGATGTAGGGATACTGGTCTGCTGTGATATCCAACCCTTTTGATCTTGCCTCTTCGATTAAAGAGATTGCAATTTTGCTGTTGCCCCAGTTTTCTTTTCCGGCAACTTTAAAATGGAATATTTCAACTGGCAAATTCGCCTTCATTCCTATTTCAATTGCTTCTTTTAATGCTTCAACTTGCCTGTCACCTTCATTCCTTATATGGGTTGCATAAATTCCTCCATATTTTGATACAACTTTACAGAGTTCAATCAATTCATCAGTTTTTGCGAATGAACCTGGCGGATAAATGAGTGCGCTTGATATTCCAACTGCTCCATCTTCCATTGCCTGTGCTACTAATTGTTTCATTCTTTCCAGCTCATCATGAGTAGGTTCTCTATTCTCAGCACCTATAACTGCCATTCTTACTTGAGCAGCACCTACATATGTGGCAATGTTAACTGAGATCCCTCCTTTCATTAATTTTTCATAATACTCTTTAAGAGTTGTCCAATCGAGAGTAATACCATAATGCTCAGCCTCTCTTTTCCATTCATTTTTTATGAAATCAGTAAGGGGCGCAGCTGAACCTCCTTCTCCATAAATTAAAGTTGTCACTCCCTGCCTTATTTTGCTTTCTGCATTGCCATCAACGAGAATCGTAAAATCTGACTGGTCAAGAACATCGATAAATCCAGGTGCTACTACCAGACTCCTGGATTCTATGACTTTTTTTGCATTTCCATTTCCAGTTTTTCCGACGAACACAATTTTCCCATCTTTTACCCCAACATCTCCATAGAACCATGGGTTTCCTGTTCCATCGATTATTCTTCCATTTTTGATAATTATGTCAAACTCATATGAAAGCAATAGAAGATTTAATCCAAAAAATAAAACATAAAATCCAATTACCTTGTAAATTTTTTTCAACCTAACCTCCTCGCCATAATTTATGATATTTTATCATAAAAGATTTTTAAGATGATATAATTTATTTTTAAAGAGTTTTTATAATGAAGTTTTTAGCAGATAAAAATGAAATTCTAAAGTAAATTTCTTTTATGATTATAAGTGACCTAGTGTGCTGTCCCATAAATATCTTTACAGGCAAAGAATTTCTCCTTAAGCACACTGAAGGTCACTTCCCCATGTCTGGGGGGTGCTCAGCAAAGTGTGTAAGGGGGCTTGCCCCCATAGGGAAAGTGTCATATCACAATAATATAACAAAAGGCATTTAAGTGAGATGACACTAGGTATTGACTTTTCTAAAATGAGGAATTATCTTTAAATTAGAAAGAAAAAAATAATAAGGAGGTAAATTAAAATGATTGGAATGGATTTTTTGGCAGCTCTCTTTTTATTTATCATCAGTGTTATAGTTTCAGTGATAATGTTCTTTTTGTTGAAAATCAAAATTGGAAAGGGAATAATCGGATTTATTGCTGAAGTTTGTGTGGGATGGTTCGGAGCCTGGCTGGGATGGATTCTCGAGCATTGGTGGATTAAATTATGGGATGTTTACATAATTCCTGCAATCCTTGGCTCCGCTTCATTAATCTTAGTTTTGCATGTTCTATTCCCTCCTCCGAAAGAATAGAAAAGAGATAAAATAGAGCTTTAAAACTAAGTAGTTTTAAACTTACAATCTATAAGTGCTTAGAGAGCTTAAGAGCGTAGATTTTTTATTATCTTTTAAAAAAGTTTTTTGTTCCAACTTATTTTATTTTTGGATATTCGGGATGTTCTAACAAAGGCTAACTGGCGGGGCCGACGGGACTTGAACCCGCGACCTCCGGCGTGACAGGCCGGCGTTCTATCCAATCTGAACTACGACCCCTTTATCTTATTATTATATCATTTTTTTTATTTTTTCAATTAATAATATTTTGAATGGGCGGTAGAGGATTCGAACCTCTGACCCCCTGCGTGTAAAACAGATGCTCTACCGCTGAGCTAACCGCCCAACATTATCCTCTAAAAATTAGCAATTTTTTTATTCTGTTGTCAAATATTTAAGTTTCAGGGTGGAGCTCAAACCTCATTTAACTTTTTTATATTTCTTCAAAAAATATCTTAATAATAAATAAAAAATTAGGATGATTATTATTGTCCATATAAAGAGATGAAAGTTTTTTATTATTTTTACAAGAAGATAAAAGTTTTTGCTCAGGATTATTCCTGCAAAAATTATTAAGGTATTCCATACAGTTATACTGATAAGAGAAGAAAGAGATACCCAAGTAACTTTAATGTTGCTCATTCCAGCTGCAATAAATATAAATGCTCGAATCCCAGGCATGAATCTATTTAACAGTATGGCAAAAATACCCCATTTTTCGAACATTTTTAAAGAAGAATTAATTTTATCGTGTATATTGTTTGATCGTTTGAACTTTAAGAGCCATGTTTCTTTTTTGTTTTTTAATACATTTCCTATGTAAAAATCAAGCATTGAACCCAGAAAACTTCCTGCTGTTACAGCAAAAAAAACTATAAAAAAATTATATCCATAACTTCCAATGAGTATGGCGCCTGCTAAAGTAACTGTGTCTCCTGGAAATGGAGGAAAAATATATTCTACAATTGCAGAAAAAAATAAGATTACCACAACCCAATGAGGTTGAGAAGAAACGAGGAATTTTATTACAGTTTCAATATCCATGAATTTTGAATATTACATTTAAAATAATTTAAAGTCAAAAGAGAGTTGCATTAATTTTGTTTTTTCAATATAATTTCCGAGAAAAAAAATGGAAATAATTGATATAGATCATATTCTCAAGTTATCGAAATTAGAACTATCAGAAGAAGAAAAAGATACATATAAGCATCAAATGCAAAATATAATAAACTGGGTTAGAAAACTGGAAGAACTTAAATGTGACGAACTCGATATTTTAAATTTGGAAGCTTTTACGCTTTTAAGAGAAGACAAGTTAAAACAAGGCCTTGAAAGAGATTCTGCACTAATGAATGCACCAGAGAGAGAAAAAGGTTTTTTTAAAGTTCCAAAAGTCATTGAGTCAAAATGAATATATATGAGTTAAGTTTAAACCAGGTTTCAAGTTTGTTAAAGGAAAATCAGGTTAGACCTGAAGAGGTTCTTGATTCTCTTAAAAAAAGAATTGAGGCGGTAGAAGAAACAATAAAATCTTTCATAACCATTGATTGGGAGCATGCTTATAATAGAGCCAAGGAATTAGAAGAAAGTAATGATAAAAAAGGAAAATTATGGGGATGCCCTGTTTGCATAAAAGATAATATAATAACAAAAGACATTAGAACAACTGCTGGTTCAAGGATTTTAGAAAATTTTATCCCTCCTTATGATGCAACAGTAATCGAGCGATTAAAAGAAGAAGGGGCGATAATTTTAGGGAAGACAAACCTTGATGAATTTGCGATGGGATCTTCAACGGAAAATTCAGCTTTTTTTGTAACAAGAAATCCCTGGAATGTAGAAAGAGTCCCTGGAGGCTCAAGTGGCGGTTCAGCTGCTGCTGTAGCTTCTTTCGAAGCTTTTGGAGCTCTTGGCTCTGATACTGGTGGTTCAATCAGACAGCCAGCTTCTTTCTGTGGGCTTGTTGGTCTTAATCCAACTTATGGAAGAGTATCTCGTTATGGATTGATAGCCTTTGCTTCTTCTCTCGATCAGATAGGCCCGATTACTCGAAATGTAGAAGACTCGATTTTGCTGTTTGAAGTTATTTCAGGACATGATGAAAAAGATTCAACGTCTGCTCATCTTGAAAAATTTAAATTTAATAAAAATAAGAAATTAAAAATTCCTTTTAGTTTCGGGGTTCTTAAAAAAAATTTTTTTGATGGAGTGGATTATGAAATAGAATCAGCTTATAATGAAGTTTCCGAAGAAATAGAGAAAATTGGAGGGGAAAAAATAGAAATCGAGTTTCCACTTCTTGATTATTGTTTGCCAACTTATTATATTATTGCAACATCTGAAGCAAGCTCAAATCTTTCAAAGTATGATGGAGTTAGATATGCATTCAGGCATTCTGATTACAGGAATCTTGAAGAAATGTATATGAAAACAAGAAATACAGGGTTTGGAAAAGAGGTAAAAAGGAGAATAATCCTTGGAACTTTTTCATTAAGTTCTGGCTATTATGAAGATTATTATTTGAAGGCTGTAAAAGTGAGAGAAATGATTAGAAATAGTTTTAATGAAATATTTAAAAAAGTTGAAGTTGTTCTTTTCCCAGCCAGCCCAGAGCCAGCTTTTAAGATCGGAGAGAAAATAGAAGATCCACTAAAAATGTATCTTTCTGATATTTTTACAGTATCATCAAATCTTGCCTCAATTCCTTGTATTTCTATTCCTGTTACTCTTACAAAAAATAATCTTCCTATTGGAATTCAGATTCTTGCAGATCGATTTGAAGAGCAAAAATTATTTATGATTTCTTTGGAGTTGGAAAAAAGATTTTTTTTTGATATAAAGAAGATACCATGTTAAGGAGGGTTTTATGAAAAGAAAAGTTCTTTTAATTATTTTGTTGTTATCGGTATTAATTATAGGGGGATGCAAGTATGCCGCAGAAAAAGCTATTCTAAATAAATACTTCAATGCTGTTCGTTTGAATGATAAAACTACAATGGGATCTCTCGCAGTTGAACCAATGGCTTTCACTTTTAGCAAATGGGAAATAGTTTCAATAAGTGAAGAAAAAGTCGGAGATACTGTCCTTCCAAAATTAGCCGATGAAGAAAAAAAATTAAAAAATCAGCTCGATGAACTCATGAATAGAAGGATAGAAGCTAATGATGAATTAAATTTAGCAAAGAGTAATCTTGAAAATGCTATTGGCCGTGCTGCTCAAAGAAAGTTCCAGGCTGAGGTGGAGGAAAAGCAAAAGATCCATGATGAGTTGTTCAATGAATGGAAAGAGTTACAGAAAAAATACACAGATGCAAAATTAGAATTATCTCAGGAGAAAAAAGTTGTAAATTTGTCGCTCCTTCAGGAAATTCCTGGAGTTGAAGACATGACCGGAACTGTTCACGTAAAAAATGTAGTGGTAAATATAATAAGCCCCCAGGGAACAAAAAAAATTGATATTAATTTAAAAAGATATTTATTAAAAAATGTTCTTGGAAGGCAGTTTCGTGGAAGGTGGATAATATATAAATTTACTCCTGTTGATTAATACTTTTGAGTTTGACAAAAAATTTAGATGGATGGTAATATATAACTCGCACAAAAAGGAGGGAACATGATAAAAAAAGGAAGCTATACAATTGCTTTTATTTTAGCTTTCTCTCTTTTGGTCCTTTCTTACGAACCAGCAAAGAAAGGACAGACAGGCATTTTTAATATACTTTACGCAAAATCGCTCGAAAAGGGAAAGTTCCAGGGAGGTTTATTTTTTGATAATTACGATAGAGAGAATAGAGATACAGATGTCAGTAATTTCAATTTTTCTCTAGCCTATGGAGTTAGTGATAAATTTGAATTGAGTGCTGGAATTAATTTTCTCAGGAGAGTGGAAATTGATAATCTAAGCGATCCTTACTTTTTCAATAGCTTTCCTTATGGAAATAAAGCTTTTCAGGAGGGACTTGGAGAATTAGATATTGGAGGAAAATACAGGATACTGGGTGAAAAAGATAAATTCTCAGGGATTGCCCTAAGTGGGTTTGCTTCAATTCCTTTTTCAAACAGAGAAAAAGGAGTTACAACTACTAAGTTATCAGCAGGAGGTGATTTAATACTTAGCCAATCTCTCGGAGAAAAAGTCTATGTTTCTTTTAATGTTGGATATACGTATCATCAGAGTCCTGATGATGTGGAATTAAGCAATGAATTCAGATATGGAGCTGGTATTGAGGTTCCCTTTGTTTCAAACCTAAAGGGGTTAGCAGAGTTATATGGAAGGTCATACACAAATGATGAATTGAAACAAAAAAACCCCCTGGATCTTGCTCTTGGCTTTAAATATAAATTTCCCAATGGGTTTGGAGTTGGTGTTGCATACAAGAGAAACCTTTCATTCACTGAAAAAGTACAAAGACCTGATGGAGGAATGGCATATTTAATATGGAGTCCTGAAAAGAAAAAAGAATTTCCTCCGCCACCTCCTCCAGTTGAAGAAATAAAGGAAGTTCCCCCGCCACCACCTCCAGCGCCACCTGCTCCCAAGATTGAAATTAAATTTGATGAGGCTTATTTTGCTTTTGACAGTTATGAATTGACTGCTCAGGGAAAAGAGGTTCTTGATAGAGCTTCGAAAGTTTTGAATGCGTATCCTCAGATGGAGGTTCAGATTGAAGGTCATGCATGCAATATTGGAACTGATGAATATAATTTAGCTCTCGGGGAACATAGAGCCCATGCAGTTAAGAATTATCTGGTTAAAGAGAAAGGAATTGATGAAGAGAAATTGTCCACAATAAGCTATGGAGAAGAAAAACCAAAGTATGATAATTCTTTTGAGGAAAAGAGAAGGTTTAACAGGAGAGCTGAGTTTAAAGTAACCAAGGAGAAATAAGGAGGAAACAGGATGAAAATTAAAATAAATTTTTTAGTAGCTCTAATTCTTATTTTTAGTTTATCTCTTATTTCTCAGGAGATATCTTTAGGGACTTTACATTTTCCAATGGAAGTTAAACATGGTGAAAAGATATTAAAGCCAGGCAACTATAGAGTTGTTTTAATAGAGAAAGAAGAGAATTACTATTTTCAGGTTTTTAAAGGTAAAGATCTTAGAATTGAAGAGCTTGGAATTGTGATCCCAAGAGAAAGAAAAGGTCCTTTCAAAGTTGTAAGTGAAACATTAAAAGGAAATGATTATTTCAGAATCAAAGTTTACAGAGAAGATAAGATTATCCTTGGGTATTTTTATTCTCCCAAATAACTAAATTTTTACAATTTCTTTTCGAATAATTATTTTTTTTAAAAATTTTTCTTCAACTTTAACACCGATACCAGGGGATGAGGGTACTTTTATAGTGCCTTTATTTGTAAGTTCAAAGGGAGGGTTAACCAAATCTTCTTTAAAATATCTTCTGCTTTCAGATATGTCATTAGGTAAGATGAATTGTTTCATTGAGCTTAAATGAACATTATGAGCTCTGCCTATGCCTGATTCAAGCATTCCTCCACACCAGAGTGGAATATTTTTTTCAACTGCAAATTTATGTATTTCATTCGCATTAATCCATCCGCCAATTCTTCCAACTTTCATGTTAATTATTTTATAACTTCCCATTTCATGCCCTGCCACAGCTTCGTTTATAGATTTAATACTTTCATCAAGACATATGGGAGTTTTTATGTTTCTCTGGAGCTTTGCATGTTGCCAGAGGTCGTTTTCATAGAAAGGTTGTTCTATCATCATTAGATTATAATTATCCAGTTTTTTTAGAACGCCAATTTGGTCAATTCTATAAGAGCAATTCGCATCAACCATCAATTTTATTTCCGGAAAATATTTTCTTATCTCTTTTACAGTATTTACATCCCATCCGGGTCTAATTTTCACTTTGATTCTCTGATACCCTTTTTTCAAAAAATTTTCAATTTTATTCATAAGAAACTCAACTTTTTCTTCTATTCCCAGGCTAACTCCAGCCTGAATTTTATCCTTTTCTCCTCCCCATAGTTTCGAAAGAGAAATTCCCCTTTTCTTTGCTTCGAGATCCCAGAGAGCTAACTCAAAGCCTGCTTTTGCCATCGGATGTCCTTTGTACTGGCTGGCTATTTTGTGAAATTTATAAGATTCAAGCTCTTTTTCTTTTAAAGCCATAGGAATCAATATGTCTTTTAATACATGCCAGGAAGTTTCAATTGTTTCGTAGCTGTATTGAGGAAGTTTTTCTGATACCACCTCTCCCCACCCTTCGATACCGTTTGAATATAACTTAATAAGTAATATAGTTCTTTCATTTATCCTTCCGAAACTTGTTTCAAAAGGGAAAACTAATGGCAGGCATAAAATTAAAAGCTCAACCCTTTCAATCATTTTATTCGTTTTTCAAGGACAAAGAAGCATTTGTTTTTTTTCTTTATAAAATCGACTATTTTGTATCCATTTTTAAAATAATTAATAAGAGTCTCTCTCAATATTTTTTGGAAATTTAAAATAGCTTTTAAGCCTCGATCGATGATAATTTTTTCAGCATTTTCAGGCACCTGAGCAAGAAGAACTTTTCCTTTTAATTTCATATTTTTGATTATTTTGAAGTTTTCATCGATCTCCAGACATTTTTTATAATCTTCGGCATTATAATTTTTATAATTTCCCCTTATAATTCTGCATGTTCTCTTTTCTTTGAGATTCCACCATGCAAGTAACCTATCAGTTGGAATTCCATGATGCAGTGGAGAGGATGTGATTCCATAAAAATTTGGAAGGTATGTATTGCAGATAACTCCTAATTTATGGAAATTTAAATAGCAATTTATCAACTGAAGAGGGTCGAAAGTCCAGGTAATAGCATCATATCCTTTTTTTATTGCGAATTCTCTTTGTTTGAGTTTAAGTTTTAGCCCGATTCCTATTTTCCTGTATTCCGGAAGAACTGCAAGCATGTGGGAGTGCTGGATGAGTTTTTTCTCATGAATTAAAGGGAAAGAATACACAAACCCGATTAGTTCATTTCCAGAATATGCTCCTAAAACTATTCCTCCCCATTTTTTTGCGAGTATAAATAATGGAATGGGAACAATTTCAATCGGGTCAAATTGCCATGCCTCTTTCTGAATTGTTAATATTTTTTTTAAATCTTCAAGTTTAGTGACTTCCTTTATTTTAATCTCCATTTTACTTGCTCAATAATTCCTTTTTATTCATAATCATTTTGTATAAATCAAGAGTTTTTTCAATCATTGAGTCTAAAGAAAATAATTTTTCAGCCCTATTTAATCCTTTTTTGCCCATTTGTTTCATTCTCTCAGGATTTTTATAAAGAAGATAAATCGCATCGGCTAAAGCCTGAGGATCTTTTGGAGTGACGAGAATTCCATTGACACCATCCTCAACAGCTTCTGGGATTCCTCCTGTGTTTGTAGCAATTATTGGAATTGATGAAGCCATCGCATCTAAAAGAGAAGTGCAGAGGCCCTCTAAATAGGAAGAGAGAACAAAGAGGTCGATGGATTTTAAAAATCGAGGGATGTGTTCAATGAATCCAAGAAATTTAACAACATCATCAACTTTTAAATTTTTTGATAAATTTATCAGAGAATTTCTGAGTTTGCCATCACCTGCAATAAGAATTTCAAAATTATCAATTCTTTCCTTCAATATTTTTGCTGCCTGGAGTAAATATTTATGGCCTTTGTGGTCAGAGAGAGAGGCTATATTTCCTATTAAGAAATAATTCTTTTTAAATTCTAATTTTTCCCGCCAGTAATTCTTATCGCCCTCTAATTTAAATTTATTCAGGTCAATTCCACTGTAGATTGTATGGATAATATTTTCTTTGATCCCATCTTTTAACAGGACTTCCTTTATTCCCTTTGAGACCGTAATGATAGTATCTATTCCATTTATATATTTGAATCTTTTAAAGAGGGTTTTTTTTATTGGGAAATCGACTCTTCGAGAAATTATTTTTATAGGTACTTTTTTAAAACAAGCTGCTAATTTTCCAATGGTTATTGAATGGGAATCATGAAAGTGAACGATATGGGGTGATTCTATTGAATAAATTTTTGCTAATTTAAGAGTGGCTATTAAGTCATACTCTCCTTTTATTTTCAACCCGTATGGGAATACATTTTCTTCTATTGCCTTTCGATAGAGAGGAGAATCTGTTCGGCATACGATTTTTGAGTCAAGCCCTCTAACTTTAAGGCCTTTTGCCAGATTTAATGTCTGGGCCTGGCCTCCTCTCCATGCTTTTCCAGTATCAATGTGAAGGACTCTTATCATTTTTTGTTCTATTCATTTCCCATAATTTCACGTATTTTAAGAAGATGTAAACTGAAGACAGGATTGAAATTATTAAACCCTGGATTCCATCAAAAATTCCCCCGCGCAGGAGATAAAACCTTATAAATGTGAGTGGAATCGAAAATAAAGCAAGAATTATGTTGCTTTTTTTTCTTTCTTCAAACATTTTTTGGGCTGATAAACTGGAATAACTATTTATTCTTTTTACATGGTCTGAGATATTTCTGTAAGAGTAATGAAGGATATTATTTTTGAGTTTTCCTGCTTTTCCTCTTAAAATTAATGATTCATGAACATATTCGCCTTCCCAGTTAGCCTTTTCTTTTCTGAACAATCTCAGTTTCCTGTCTGGGTACCAACCAGAATGTTTTATCCATTTTCCAAGGTAGTAATTTTTTCTTTTTATAAAAAATCCATCCTCTTCAGGCTCTGTTTTCTTCAGTGTTAAAATCTCATTTCTCAATTCCTCAGAAATTCTTTCATCGGCATCAATGCTAAGAATCCATGGAAAAGAAGCTTTTGAGATTGCGAAATTTTTTTGGTTTGAATAATCTGCCCATTCTTTTAGAAAAATCCTCGCTCCCGATGATTTAGCAATTTCGATAGTTTTATCTTTACTGAAAGAATCGACCACAATAATTTCATCAGCAATTTTCTCGATGCTTTTCAATGTTTCAGGAAGTCTGTTCTCTTCGTTATGGGTAATAATACAGACGGAAATTTTCATCTAAAAGATATTAACATAAATTTGATTGTAGAAAAATAGAAAAGGGTGAGAATTATTTATTTTATTATTTCATTAAATTTTATGTTATGAGCTTCAAGGGATTTTCCCATTGCTTTATTGAGTTTTGCAATTGAAAGGTTGTAATCGATTATTGCTTTTAACTCAGATGTTTGGGCTATCGAAAGGTCTCTCTGGAACTGAAGTACCTGATAGTTGGTGCTCAGCCCCACATTCAATTTTTTCTGTTCTGCCTCCAATTTTTTCTCAGCCAATTCCCTTGCTTTTTTTGTTGCATCAAGCTTTTTAAGGTTGGCCTCAATTTCCCTAACAGCTGTTCTTACATCTAAGTTGATCGTCTGTTCTAAGCTTTTAATTCTTAAGAGGGATTGGGATAGTTCCAGTTGAGACCTTGCAAGGTCAGCTTTTATAGGAGCGGTGAAAAGAGGGTATGAAATGTTTAAAGCTACATAATAATTTTTATATAGAGCTTTCAACGCATCTTTAATAGAATCAGTTGTGGAACCTTCTATTTTTCCAATTATTTTTCCAAAAAAAGGATTATTATTTTCATAAATTACCATATCTCCTGATCTCCCTGTGCTCCATACGGAACCTGTTAGATCAAGAGATGGTAGAAGCTGATTTTTATAAAATTTTATGTTAATGTTGTTATTTTCAACATCGATTTTTAACTGTTCCAGCTCAGGCCTTGTTGAAATTGCGGTCTCGATACATTTATCAAGGTCGATTGCCATTTTTTCAAAGCTTGGTTTGCTTGTTGGGACTATTTCAACTTCCCATTTTTCTTCCTCTCCAGGGAGATTTATTATTTTTTTGAGTTGATCCTGCCATAGTTTTACCTGGGTTTCGGATGATAAAATGTCAACCTCTCTATTTGCAACTTCTGCTTCTGCGACAAGAATTTCTATAGGGGCAAGTGTTCCGATTTTAACCTGGATTCTGTTCTGTTCAAGGAGATCCTGTGCTAATTTTAATGATTGTCTTTTGACCTTCAATTCCTCGATAGCAAAAACGAGATTCCAGTAAGCTTCCTGAACCTGGTAGATTAAATCATTTAGTTTTGATTTAACCTGGGCAACGGAAATTTCTTTATTGTTCTGAGCGACTTTAATTTCCTTGGTATTTATCGCTTCTCCAAAATTCCTTAATAGTGGTTGTATAATGTTTACTCTTAACTGACTTGTATAGTTTGGATTATAATCATAGAACCTACTATTGGTGCTGAATATATTGTTATTGAGTGAAACTTGGACATTTGTTCCTAAATTAAATCTTTTTTGAAACGAAAATGAAAAATTTTTTGTGTCCTGAGTGGATACCCTAGCTCCTTCTAAAACAGAAGTGGAGGGTTGATTCATTTGCTGATATGTAGAATTTAAAGAGAAATTTGGGGAAAAAATTCCTTCGCTTTTCAATATTAACGCATCAGATATTTTTGGGGTGAAAATTTCAACGTTTATATCCAGATTGTTTTTCAGGGCTTTTATAATGGAGTCTTCAAGGGATAGCTCTCGTATTTGTTTTTGTTCTTGGGAATAAGAAAATAATGAAAAACATATAATTAAAATTGTTAGAAAGCTAAATCTAATTCTTTTCATTCAAACCTCCTCTTATCAAAATATAATACGATTTGCTCTTCTCTAAAGTTTCAAAGATTTAAATTTTTGTATTTATTAAGATTTAATATTTCTACTTTTAGATTAATAATTTTTCTATTTTTTATATAAACTTTTATTTTTAATTTTCTATTATTTTTCTTTTTTTAGATTTTTACTCATGCCGTTAAAACTTGATGTCCCTAATATATATTCCCCGCCATAGAAAATTGGATTTCAAAATAAGTAGTTGTAACAGCAATAATTACCTTTTCCTTGCAACTGTCTACTAACTGCTGTCCTTTGTTTTTCCGCCTCCCCCTTCTCTTCCTCCGCCTCCTTTAGAGGATGAGCCTCCTCCTGAAGAGCCAGAAGATCCTGAAGAGCCTGCTGAGCCACCTCCCCCTGAACCTCCTGAGCCTGCTGAATGGCCTCCTCTATGCCGATTTGTCCATCTTTTGGAAGATTCAAAGTGTTTTTCCCAATCAATGTTTTTTCTATTGTTATTAAACTTTTCCACTTTCCATTTGGCTATGTTTTCTATTGGTTTTGAAAATCCAACATCAGGTTTTATATGAGTATAAGATTCTTTAATTGTGACTTTAGGAGTTTTAACAGAGTCTCTTGCCTGAATATTTTTGATATTTCTATCCATTGGAGTTTCATAGATAATCTGTATTTTTCCTGAATTGATTAATTTATTTTCTTTTAAGGTTCTGATCAATTCTTCTGGTGGAGAATTACTGCTATTCTTTTCTATATCTTTTTTGTCAATTTTATTTTTTATATCTTTATATCTGAGATATTCGGTTATTTCACCGGTTTTATGAATTCTATCTTTTTCAATGAATACATATTTTTCAATGTCTTCTTCAGGTTTTGTACCAGGCTTTTTTATGGCATCTTTTCTTAATCTCGGTCTCCAGTTGTCCCAAAATTTATCTGACCAATAGTAAGGCTTCCAGGTCGCTCTCTGATAATCCCAGTAAGTCCATGGACGCCATCCATAGTAAGGGCCAAACCAGCCCCAGTAGACCCAGCTTGGAGCCCAGTAACTATAAGGAATCCATATCCAACCCCATTTTGAGGTCCAATGCCAGTAACCATAATGATAAGGAATCCATCCCCACATGTAAGGAGAAACCCAATAAGGGTACCCGCCATACATATACCAGTAGCCATAGTAATAGGGATGCCAGTAGTAGTCTAAATAATATGGTCTCCATCCATACAATCCAAGTTCATCAATGTAACTCCAGTATCCATAGTTATTGAACATCCCTGAAAAGCTTCTCAATGACTTGGGAAGATAATTTCCCTCATGAGTTTCATTGTAATGGGTGTTGATGTATTCATTCCAAATTTCAAAATCTGAATATTCACTGTATTCTTGTTCTTGGACTTTATTGTCGAGAGTAATAAGAAATGCTTTTTTCTTTTTCATTTCAAAAGTCTGTGTCTCTTTTTTCTCATCTAAATATCTTACCTGGACTTTTCCATTTTTAACCTGAATGAAAGTACCATCCTCTTTTTTAGCGATTATGCTAACAGTATGATTTTTGAGTAAAATCCCAGCATTTTCTGTCATTATCTGAAACATTTCAAAGGCTCTGTAACCACTGTGCATAACATATAATCTGCCTTCTTTGAGAATAAACGACGAAACATCGAGTTTTATTTCCTTATTTTCTCTGAGGATTGATTCAATTTCCAGCTCTGTATTTAAGTCAAGCCTTATGACAGTTCCATTATCAAATTGGATTTCGCACCTTCCTTCTTTTCCAGTTAGTATTATGTCTCCTTCTCCAACCGGCAAATTCAGAGTTGCATCTTCATATACATCGTAATCAGTTCTGTAAACTTTTGTTCCTTTTTCTGCATAACTTATATGACCGTAGTAATAGTTATATTTTTCGAAGGAACTGGAATAAGAAATAAGCATCAAAAGACAGAGGGGGATTAGAAAAGCTATATATTTTTTCATCTTTTCCCTCCATTAATAATATAATATTGTTAAAATTAAATTTCAAGTAATAAAAAAATTAACGTGTCTATTGTCTCACCTTGCTTTCCAGTGGTCAATTGTGTGTATCAAGATCAATTCTAAATATTCAAATTGACCAAACTTCTTTTCTTGCTAATGAGAACGTATTTAATTTTAATACATTTCTGCCCCCTCATCCCCCTCTCCCCTAAAGGATAACAGAGTAGACATATTGAATATGCAGATGAAGGAACAGTATTTTTTGATGGGATAGGAAACCTCTCTTTAGATCTTCAGTCAAAACTTCTTCAAGCTGTAGAGGAAAGATGCTTCACAAGAGTCGGTGAGAATGAAGAAAGGAGGACTGATTGCCGATTGTCAGTTGGAAGAGAAAAAGGCAAATATGTAAAAGTTATAAGAGATTTTGGTTAAAAATGTTAATTTTGTTTTGTAGAATTATTGAGGAAAACCCTCAATATTTAATTTACTTAAAAAGAACATTGAAAAAGAAGTAAAATATACTAATATATATTTTGGTGAAATGAAAAAAGAGGAAGGGAAAAAATGAAAGGGAGAAAAAAGATAATTTTTGTTTTTCTTTTAATTAATGTTTTCACTCTATTTTCGCAAGAATATTATTTAGGAAATAGAGCAAGATTTGAATGTGACCTAGTGTTAGGAAAAGATGAAAAGGATGAAAATTATATGTTTGCTGAAATAAATGATGTTAAAGTTGGAAAGAGCGAAAATATTTTTGTACTTGACAGGAAAAACTGCAGAGTTCAAGTTTATGATAAAAATGGAAAATTCCTTAAAGGCATAGGAAGGAAAGGTCAGGGACCAGGTGAATTTTTTGTACCCTCATTTATATCTCTTGATAAAAATGAAAGGCTATTTGTAGTTGATTATAGAAAAGTTCACATTTTTGATGAAAAAGGAGAGTTTATAAAAACATTTAAGATTGATTTCCGAGCCTATAATATCTGCGTAATAGAAGACAAGATCTTACTGTTGGGCTATAAAAACGACAAAATATTTCATTATTTTGATTTCAATGGAAATTATTTAGAATCATTCGGGAATATTTCAATGTTTACTCCAGAATCTCAACCAATTAAATACAAGGAATATTATGAGTTAATGGTGCCCATGGGGTTTATTGTTCTCAAAGATAATATTTATGTAGTAAATCAATTCGAGTACAAGATAGTCATATTTAAAGATAAAAAGCTCGTTGATAAAATAGAGAGATCTTCCTCGTATTTTCCTAAAAGAAAAATAGTAGAAAGAACCTATGAAAGAGGGGTTAGTTTAGGGGTAGAGCCTTGGTTGTTTTGTTTTATTTCAGGTCATAAGAATAGGATTTATATATCATTACTTACATCTAATGGAAATGTGATAGATATATTCAAAGACAAAGAGTACATAGGATCAATAAAAACCAATGAGTCTATTTTAGGGGTTGATGAAAAAGGGAGGTTATATCTGGCTGATAATACAGATATACCAATATTAAAAAGATGTAAACTTACAATAAAATAGTGCTGCACTTAAATATCGAAAACTTGAAAGAATAAATGGAGAAGTAAAGATGATAACTTCAAAAAACAATAAAGAGATATAAACTTTTAGCTCCTAAAAAGTAGAGTAAGGAAGCTATATTGGGAATCACAAAAACAAATAAATGAGGCAGAAAAAAATGACTTACAAAATTTTGCAATTTTGTCTAAATAATAAAAAACATGACAAATGAAAATAGAGGTCTTAAATATAAATTTTCCGATTTACCTGAAATGAGAGGTATTCTAAACCATGTTTATATAAGATTGACAAATGCTTGTAACTCGAGGTGTATTCACTGTTCAGTAGATGCAGGGCAAAGATTAAAAGAAGAATTGAAGAAAGAAGAGATATTTGATCTTGTCGATCAGATATATAGGATGATGGTACCAAGGGTAACTTTTACTGGTGGAGAGCCTACCTTGGTTAATTATTTACCTGAACTGATAAAATATGCAAGTAATAAACCTATGAAAACGCATTTAATGACAAATGGCTACAAAATCGATGAATCATATGCTGAACTATTAGTAAAAAATAATTTAGTGCATATTAATATAAGCTTAGATGGAGCAGGTGAGAAAACCCACGATACTTTTCGAGGTCTAAAAGGTTCGTTTAAAAAAGCAATTAAAGCAATTAGAATATTTAAGGATTTAAATATTTATGTTGAGACAACAACTGTAATTCATGAGGGGAATCGTAATGAAGTCATAGATATTATAAATCTCGGGAAATCTCTGAAAGTAGATAATATGAAATTTCTTCCAATTACGCCCTTTAAAAGAGGGAAATATTGTAATTTTGAAGATTCTTTAACTTATTATATAAACAACTTGAGGAATTTTTTATTTGCATATGATAATATTTATAATAAGCTTATTAAAAAAGACTTGAGTAAAAAACTGCAGAAAGAAGATCTCTTTCGCTGTAACGCTGGCACTGGAATTATTGCAATATCACCCCAAGGGGATGTTTTCCCTTGCAACAATCTTGAAAATATTGTATTAGGAAATATTAGGGCCAAAAGATTAATTGAAATTTACAACGAATCGAGTAATGTTAATGATGTATTTAATGCACTTTCAATCCGAAATTCTGAATGCGAAAGCTGTAAAATTCTTGATTATTGTCATGGTGGATGTGCAATGCTTGCATATAGCTACCACGGAGATTACAAAAAATGTGATATAACAAGAAAGCCATACGTTCTTGAATTAATGAAAGATTACAATAAAGGTGAATTATGAAACAGAAAAAATTATTTCTTTTCGCAACAATAGCTATTTTTTCTTCATTCCTTTCTTCCTATGAAGAAAAAGTTATAAATATCGTTGGGAAAATCTCAATGTTTAAAGCATATAAAAATTGTCTTTACTTTCTAAATTCAAGCGAAGGAAACATTTGGAGATTTGACCAAGAGCTGAAACTTTTAAATAAAATTGGAGAAAAGGGCGAAGGTCCTGGTGAAGTATCTAATCTTTCCAACTTCAATTTTTTAGAAGACAAGATTTACACTTTTTCCCGCAATAGACTTTTAATTTTTGGTTTGGATGGGACTTTATTGAACGAAGTAAAAATTCCACCTACTAACAATTTCTATCTCCTTTTAAAAAACGGCAACTTTATAGAAAAAACTAGAGATTTTTCATATGAAAAAGGAAAAACCATAATCCAAAAAATAAGATTCCTTGATAAAGATTTCAATCAAATAATTGAGATTTTAGATGAGCGTTTAGAAGTCACACCAGGCTACCAATTTGAAGCAATAGAACCATTTATCAGTGTTAAATATTCGGATAAGACCGATCTTGTATACATTTCGAATCCTGTAAGAGATTTTCTAATTATGATTTTCGATGAAAATGGAAAACAGATCGGTAAAGTATTCAAGCATTGTGAAAGAATAAAAGTAAGAAAAGAATACAAAGAAAAATTCGCTGAAACCCTTATTCATGATCCTCACATAACAAGCAAACAAATGGCTGATGCGTTTTTAAAACAACTGCACTTTCCAAAATATTTTCCACCGTTCCATAGCTTCTTTCTGGACGATGAAGGCAATGTTTATATAAGAACTTATAAGAAAAAAAATAATAAAACAATATTTGAAAAATATTCCCCAAAGGGAATCTTCTTAAGAGAATACCTTTTGGAGGATAAATACATTAATATTGTAGATTCCCACCTTTTTATTTCCTTCTCAGCAGGTAATTATTATTATTTATATGAAGATGAAAATGGCGATTATATTTCATACCGGGAAAAACTGTATAAGCATTTCCCAACTCGGATTCAAAGATAAAATTGAGGCTCAAATAGGAAAGGATGAGGGTTCATGAAAGATTTCTATAATGACCTGTTTTTTATGTATATAGACAAATATGATAAATTAAGTAAGATATTTTAAGGACTGCACCCCTTCTCGGGAACTTCTTCAGGCTCAAAAAGATTCATAATTTTTATTCCATTTAAATTTTTGCCATATTTTAATTTTTTGGATTCTGGTACCTCCTATATACTTGTAAACCTCAGCTCAAGATAGAATTCCTGCCCTTACATAAGGGTTTTTCATTTTAAAATTCCTTCGAGTTTAAGGAGTTTCTTTTTTCTCCACAATCCTCCGGAGAATCCTCCAATAGATCCATCCTTTGCAACTACTCTATGACAGGGAATGATTATAGCTATTGGATTTTTACCCAGTGCATTTCCCACAGCTCTTACTGCTCTTGGTCTTCCAATTTCCTCAGCTATTTGAGAATAAGAACTTTTTTGCCATATGGAATTTTAAAGCAAGCGTTTAAAACATTTCGTTCGAAGGGAGAATTTACAAAACATAAGTCTAAAGTCCCATTAAATTTTTTCCTTTTTTTTGAAAAGTATTCTTCGAGTTGCTTTTCTAATTCGGGAAATCCTTCTTCTTTTTTTATAAATTTTATGTGTTCACCTTTTTTAGAAGAAATTTCCCTGGACCGAGAAAAATTTTCAAATGATACCAAACAGATTCCTTTCTCAGTCATGCCTATATAAATTTTTCCAACAGGTGTTATTTTTACGAAATAAGAAATTTTCTTTTCAACCATGAACACTAATTTTATATATTTTTTTCTATTTTTAAAAGAAAAAAAGAGTAATTTTATTTTCTTAAGAATTTCATATTTTGGAAGCAAGTAAATGCTACAAAGCTTCCCTTGTTTCCTTAATGGTCAGCTTGACTTTAAAAAATATTAATTATCTAATATAGTGAAATATTATTGTCCATGCCAATGTTTATTACATTGGAAAAGGTTAATTAGAAGTAGGAGGTCAATATGAAAATAAAAGCAAATAGAAGATTGAGATTTTTAATAATTTTAATATTTTCTATTTTTTCAGCTTCGGTTTTCGGAAATGGGTTAAATTTAAATAGTTTAGGCTCAAAAGCATTAAGTATGGGTGGAGCTTTTGTTGGATTGGCTAATGATTTTAGTGCTGTGTACTGGAATCCCGCTGGAATTGCTCAATTTGATAGCAAATATTCCGGATTTTATTTAACAGATGTTATACCTTCTGGTAACTATAAATATTCCATTTCAGAAATGACTTTAGTCGATACAAATTTCACAAAGCATTACTTTTCAGGTTTAGCTGCTTATTATTACCCATTGGCTGATAAATTGATGGGAGGGATTGGGATATATGCCCCCTCAAATTTAGGTTCAGAATGGACTGGAGCTGATCTGAAAGCCTTAACAAAAGGAAAAACTGTTGATTGGATGAGTAGAATTGGTTTGATATCAATTTCTCCTGTGGTAGCTTACAAAATCAGTGAGAGACTGTTTATTGGTGCGACTTTAAATATAAATTATGGAGCGATGGAATTAAAAACAGTTGCCGGTGGTGAACAATACTCTGAAGAATCAAGTGGATGGGGTATTGGAACAACTCTTGGGATTTTAGCAAAACCCAATGATATGATAAGTTTGGGACTTACATTCAAAACAGCCAGTAAGTTAAGTTTTGAAGGTGAAGCAGTAATGTTGGCCCTTCCAGTACATTTAGGGGTTTCTCCTAAATCGGACTTTGAACGCGATATTACATGGCCAATGTGGCTCGGAGGAGGGATAGCTATTAAACCTTTCCATAATTTTACTTTAACCGCTGATATCCAGTGGACTCAATGGAGTATAGAAGACATAGTAATCACAGATTATAAAGCTATGACATGGAATATTATATTTAGGTTAACTCCAGAAAAAGAAGAGGAGATGAAATTCTTATGGGTAGATAGGACTCAAATTCGTTTTGGTTCTGAGTATCTTATAAATGGGAAAATTGCTTTGAGAGGTGGATATTACTATGATCCCACCCCTGTCCCTGATGAGACTATGAATATTTTACTTCCAAGCTTTACTTTTAACGGAATTACATTCGGATTAGGATACAAAAAAGATAGATTCCAGTTGGATTTTGGGCTTGAATATCTAATGGGCAAAGAAAGGAAGGATATAAAGCCAACAGAAGAAAATATGCCCGGTACTTATGGAATGAATATTGTAATTCCTACTATCTCGATAAGCTTTAAATTTTAAATATATTTTCTTCATTCTAAATGAGAAAGATTTATTTTATCTTTTTGCTCTTTCTTTTGTTTATTTGTTCAATATATGCAAAAGAAACTGGCGAGATCAGCGGTAAGATTGTAGATGAGGAAGGTAATCCTTTGCCAGGGGTAGTGGTTACAGCCAAAAGCCCTAAACTCCAGGGACAAAGAGATACTATTACCGAACAAGATGGTTCCTTTACATTCCCTCTCTTACCTGTTGGAACATACACTTTGATCTATGAACTTCCAGGGTTTGCTACAATTGTTCAAGACAATGTCATAGTTCAATTGGGAATGGTAACCTCCTTAAAGATAGTCATGAGACCAGCAAAAATTGAAGAAAAAGTCTTGGTTGTAGCTGAAACACCATTAATTGATAAAACCTCCACTGATACCAGTTATAGAATAAGTTCAGAAGATTTAGCAATTATTCCTTCCCAGGCTAGAACTGTACCAGATGTGGTTAAATTTACTCCAGGAGTAACTGGAGTAAGATCAAATACTCGACGGGGAACAGCTGAAGTAGGATTGCCAAGTTTTAGAGGGGAGGGTGAGGAAGGCAACAATTGGTTAGTAGATGGTCTTTCTATGAGAGGTGTTAGACTAAACAATGCTGGGATACGAGTTAACTATGATGCTATTGATGAAATTCAGATTATTTCCGATCCTTTCAGCCCTGATCTGGCTTCCACCTTTGGAGGGATAGTAAATGCTGTCACAAAAACAGGAGGTAATGATTTTCATGGTGAACTGGTACTCCTTCTTAGAGATAAAAAATTGCAAGCTTCGAGAGAGACGCAATTATCTATTGCCTCTGAACCGGAGAGATTTTCAAGATATAATTGGTATTTGAATTTTGGTGGACCAATTGTCAAAGATAGATTATGGTTCTTTTTTTCCAACAACATTTTTATTGATCAGGATGTTACTAAGGAGAATTATATTGACTATCTATACATTTCTAAGGGAAGTCAGAGTCTAAAAACCAATAATTTCTTCGGAAAATTATCTTGGGCTTTAACAAATAATCATAACATTTCCTTCAGCAGTGCATATAACAGACCATTTAAACAAAGGGGAGGTATTGGTAGACCCGAGCTCTATAAAATAGATTTCTTTACTGATTATATGTACCGTTTTAATTATAAAGGAATTATTTCTTCTAACACGTTTGTAGAAGCCTCTCTGGGACAGGTAAAGATTGAGTCGTTAATCAGACCTAAGGATGATGATTTGGGTCCGGCCTTATATTTCATTGAAGATGTAGCCCAGAATGTTAACAATTCCTTGGGAAAAGTAATAGATAATGAGCGAAGAGCCGATCTCACTCTTAGACTTACCCATTATCTTAATACAAGAGGTCTTGGAGAGCATGAAGTTGGATTGGGATTTGAATATTATAGGGTTTCTTCTGAGTTTAGAGTGGATTTCTCAGGTAAAGATGAAGATCCTTTTCCAGAAAATGGATTTGATAGCGGGACTAAATATTATTTTGACACCTGGAGAAATAATAGGGGGACTCCCACATTCTTATGGGAATACGGGCCTTTTAATTTTGTTAATTCAATTCGAGGGATAGGTTTATATTTTAAGGATAAAATAACCTGGGATCGATTTACCTTGATGCTGGGATTTAGAAGTGCTACTCAGATAAATTATAATGACAAAGGAAAAGAACTCTGGAAGTGGGATTTAAGAGATTTTCTTTCACCAAGGGCTTCCCTCGCAATAGATTTAGCCAGGGATGGGAAAAACATCCTAAAATTAGGCTGGGGAAAGTTCTCTGATGTAACAACTACTATGCATCTGGGATTTTTTAATCCTCAGGCACCTATTCAATTTAGAAGGTATGGATGGATAGGCCCTTTAAACCCTGATAGAAATCAATTGCACAATCCAATGAATTGGAAGTTTATCAATGAAGAGCATCAAGGTCCTTTTGAGATTTCCGGTAATTTAAAACCAAATTTTCTTACTAAATATTTAGTGGAATTTGATAGAAAACTGGGTGCAAATTGGGCCTTAAAAACTCGTTTTGTCCGGTCTCAGGCAAAGGATCTCCTGGAACTTCTTGGAGTATTCGATCCATCACCTCCCTATTATAAATTCATCTTTGATAACTTTGAGTATAAAAGAAGGGATTATAAAGGGTTTGAAATAGAAGTTAATGGAAAAATCAGGGAGAAATTCGTCCTTAATGCCTCTTATTCATACGCATCTGCTAAAGGGACAAACCCTGGCCAGGTAGAAACTGGCTCATGGAGTCAGGAGGAGGGGAGTACCTATTATGTCGGTCTTTTTGGAAATCACATTTTTGTCCCTGATCTACCTGAATTGCGAGAATTGAAGAAGCTGTTTGACTGGGGATTAGGGGGTTTAGGAGGGAGAGAAATCGGCGATGAAGGTTGGTATGGGAAACTTCCTTACAGTGTGGATCATAATGTTAAAATGAACATTGTATATTTCGCACCGTTTGAGATTGCTTTTTCTACAGCTTTAGAATGGATTTCAGGCTATCATTGGGAAAAATTAGGTCTGGTTCCTTTTTTTGGCTATTATGCATTTCCAGAAGGACGGGGCTCCAGAGAAACTCCTTCCCATCTTTATGTGGATGTTGGAGTTGAAAAAAGGCTTTTACTATCCGATTTTTTTAAAATTTTTCCAGAGAATTTGATCTTTGATGTACGATTGGATGTTTTCAACCTGCTTAATAGTCAAAAACCAATATCATTTGTGAAAGAGGATACAATTGTTTTTGGACATGTCTGGGCCAGACAAGAACCCCGCCAAGCCCGCATAGCTATTAAATTTAAGTGGTAACTTCCCCCTTCGCTCACGGGATAGTTGACTTCTTCACTTTACGACTTAATAAGAGCTTGACAAATGTTTAAATAAAAAATATTATATAAATGGTTGTTTATATATTTATATGAAAGAAATAGTGGATGCCTTAAAAGCTTTAGCAGATGAGCAAAGGCTAAGAATAATAAATGTGCTCATGGATAATGAATTGTGTGTATGTGAAATTCGAGGGTCTTTGCGAATTTCACAACCTCTAATTTCTCATCACCTTTCGATTTTGAGAAATGCAGGGGTTTTATCAACAAAGAAGAGAGGACAGTGGGTTTATTATTTTGTTGATAAAAAGAACATAAAAAAAATTCAAAAGTTAATTCTTTTATCTTTAAAAGAGATGAAAAACCAAAAGCCATTTTCAGACGATGAGGAGAGGTTAAAAAAATGTTTAATCGGAGCTATTTCTCGCAAATGTAAAAAAAATGGAGAGGCAAGAATATGTCCAAACGAAAACATGAAAAGGGAGGCTAAACAATGGAAATGAACGGAAATTTATTAAGAATTGAAAATTTAAAAATTGAAGTCGAAGGGAAAGAAATCTTAAAAGGTATAAATCTTTCGATTAATAAAGGAGAGATTCATGCCTTGATGGGCCCAAATGGCACAGGAAAGAGCACCCTTGCATTCACTCTTATGGGTCATCCAAGGTATGAAATTAAAGAGGGTAGTATATTTTATTTGAATGAGGATTTAACAAAGTTGAATACTTCTCAGAGAGCAAAAAAAGGCATCTTTATGGCATTTCAATATCCTGAAGAAATTCCCGGGGTTTCTTTGGAGAGCTTTCTAAGAAATACATACAATTCAAAGAATGGAAAAGAAATCTCTTTTCTTGAATTTAGAAAAATCCTGAAAGAAAAGATGAAGTTTCTTGAAATGGATGATGTTTTTTTGAAAAGATATGTAAATGAAGGTTTTTCAGGGGGGGAGAAGAAACGAAACGAAATATTGCAAATGGCAGTTTTTGAACCGACCCTTGCAATTCTCGATGAGACAGACTCAGGGCTTGATATCGATTCATTAAAAATAGTATCGATGGGAATTAACAAATTGATGAATCCAGAGCTTGGCATTTTGATAATCACTCACTATCAGAGAATCTTGAATTTCATTAAGCCTGATTTTGTTCATATATTAATGGATGGAAAAATAGTAAAATCAGGAAGGGAAGAACTTTCTAAAATGCTTGAAGAGAAAGGATATGATTGGGTGAGAAAAGAACTGAATAGTCAAAGATTATAAAGAGTTTATGGGATGAATAAAAAAATATTTGAGATAGGGAAAAAATTTATTGATATACCAAATCCTGAAGAATATTCTTACAGGGCAAAAAAAGGCTTATCCAGAGAGATAATAGAGGAAATCTCATATATAAAAAATGAACCAGATTGGATGAGAGAAAAGAGATTGAGAGCTTATGAGATATTCATAAAAAAGCCAATGCCAAATTTTGGCCCTGATTTATCAGGTCTTAATTTTGATGATATTACTTTTTACATAAGACCAGGTGAAATAAAAGCGAGGAGCTGGGAGGATGTTCCTGAGAACATAAGGAGAACCTATGAAAAACTTGGAATTCCTGAAGCTGAGAGGAAGTTTTTAGCAGGAGTTGTAGCTCAATATGAATCAGAAGCAGTTTATGAAAGCTTGAGAACTCATTTAGAAAATAAAGGGGTAATTTTTTGCGACATGGATACTGCAGTGAAAAATTATCCTGAAATTGTAAAAGAATATTTTATGACAAAATGTGTTCCAGATACAGATAATAAATTTGCCGCCCTTCATGGAGCAGTATGGAGTGGAGGGAGTTTTGTGTATGTTCCAGAAGGAGTTAATGTTCCTTTTCCTCTTCAGAGTTATTTCAGGATGAATGCTGCCCAGAGTGGTCAGTTTGAGCATACCTTGATTATTGCTGAAAAAGGAAGCTATGTCCATTATATAGAGGGATGCACAGCACCTTTTTACAGTCTTTCATCTCTCCATTCAGCAGTTGTTGAAATATTTGTAAAGGAGGATGCAAGAGCAAGATATACAACGATTCAGAACTGGAGCAGGGATGTTTATAATCTGAACACAAAAAGAGCAATTGTTGGAAAAGATGGGATTATTGAATGGGTGGGTGGCTCTCTGGGAAGTGGTATTACAATGCTATACCCCGGATCAGTTCTTGTTGGCAGAGGAGCAAAAGCAGAGCATCTTAATATTGCATTTGCTGGAGAAGGCCAGAGAAAAGATACAGGGGCAAAAGTTATTCATTTAGCCCCCCGCACAAGTTCTGTGGTTGTTTCCAAGAGTATAAGTAAAGATGGAGGCGTTTCCACATACAGAGGGCTTGTTAAAATTGTTGAGGGAGCTGAGAATTCAAAATGTAGTGTAAGCTGTCAGGGGCTTATCCTTGATGAAAAGTCAAAAGCAGACACAATTCCAATCCTCGAAATTCACACCGATAATGTTGAAGTTGTTCATGAAGCAACAGCTGGAAAAATAAGCGAGGAAAAGATTTTTTATCTTATGAGTCGGGGGCTTTCGGAAGCAGAGGCCACAGCTTTAGTAGTGAGAGGATTCATCGAACCTGTGGCAAGAGAGCTACCTATGGAATATGCAGTGGAATTGAACAGACTTATCCAGCTTGAAATGGAAGGAGCTGTTGGTTGAAATAGTGTCGTGTCACCTAAATGTCTTTCATTATTCTATTGTGACACGACACTTTCCCTATGGGAGAAAGATCTCCTTAGACGCTTCGCTAAGCACACCCCAGACATGGGGAAGTTCCTTCCCCATGCCCCTTCATGGTGCTTCAGAGGAAGTTGTTTGTAATTGAAGATATTTATGAGACAGCACAATAGCTTGAGATGAAAATAGAGCAAGAGATCCTTGAGAAAATATGGAAGGGTAATCCTGAGTGGTTAAGGGAAAAAAGAGAAAATGCTCTTAAGATTTTTCAGGAGTCGAATTTTCCTGTATGGAAAAGATTAAAGTTAGATTTGAATTTTTGGAATGGACTTAAAATTGATTTTGTCAACTTAACCAAGCCGGGATTTTTTATAAAAAGAAAATCTTCATCAACAGAGTCATTTATTTTTACTGATATTTCCGATGCTCTGAAAAATTATCCTGATTTAGTAAAAGAATCCATTGAGAAGATAGAAATTCATGACCAGGAAAAAAAATTGATGTCTTTACTCTGGCTTCTGTGGAGATCAGGAAATTTTTTATTTGTCCCTGAAAGTTCAAAGTTAAAAGAACCAATTTTTTCATGTACAAGAGCCGATTCGGACATTTTTTCTTTTAATCTGATAATAGGAAAGAAAAACAGTGAGTTTGTTTATCTTGATGAAAGTAGAGCAAGGAATAGTAATAAAACAGGCTTTAGAAACTCTTTAACAGTTGTTTTTCTTGATGAAGGAGCTAAAGCTAAATTAATTCATATACAGAACTTAGGAGAAAAATATCTTAATGTATTTTATGGAAAATCTTTTCTTGGAAATAACTCAAGTATTTTATGGAATCTGGAAGAAATTGGCTCAGAAATTTCCTCAATAAACGTTCAGAGCAATTTGAATGGTACAAATTCAAAAGCCAACCTTACTTCAATGTTTATCAGTAAGCAAAATCAGAAAATTGACCATCTCTATGAAGCAATTCATTCAGGGCCTGGAACGGAGAGTTCGATAAGAGTAAAGGGTTCAATTTTTGATGAATCAATGGCGATTTATCGAGCAAATGCCCATATAAAAAAGGGGGCAAGGAAATCTAAAGTTTCTCAGAAAGGTGATATCCTCCTTTTAGGGGAAAAAGCAAAAGCAGATGCAATTCCATCTTTATGGATTGAAGAGGATGATTGTCAGGCATCCCATGGGGCTTCAGTAGCTCCATTGAATTTCCAGAAAGTATTTTATATGATAACTCGTGGATTGGAAAAAAGAGAAGCTAAGAAACTTCTGATAAGAGGATTTTATGATTCATTAATCAGAAATGTTGAAGATGATAGGATAATAAGCAGAATGGAAAGAGTAATCGAAAAAAGACTTACTGATGTTCAATTCTGAGCTAAACAATTAATTTTGAGGGGTAATAAATGAATGTGAATGAAATCAGAAAAGATTTCCCAATTTTAAGCGTTCTAATAAGAGGAAAGCCTTTAATTTATTTAGATAATGCAGCAACAACTCAAAAGCCTGTTTCTGTTATTGAAGCCATCTCCGAATACTACAAAGCTCAAAATTCAAATGTTCATAGGGGAATTTATCTACTTTCTGAAGAGGCAACTAAGAATTATGAAGATGCGAGGTTTCGAATTGCAAAGTTTATCAACGCTCCTTCTTTTAAAAATATTATATTTGTGAGAAATACAACTGAAGCTATAAATTTAGTTGCATACGCATGGGCAAGAAAATTTATAGGCGAAGGTGATGAGATTCTTCTCACTGAAATGGAACATCACAGCAATTTGATACCATGGCAGTTTATTTCAAGAGAGAAGAAAGCAAAACTTAAATTTATTCCAGTTCTTGAGGACGGAACTCTTGATTCTGAAAGCATCGAGAAACTACTGACAGAAAAGACAAAAATTGTAGCATTGACTCATATGTCAAACGTATTGGGGACGATTAATCCTGTTAAAGAAATAACTAAATTAGCCCATAAAAATAATTCTCTTGTTCTCATAGATGGCGCTCAATCAGCGCCCCACTTCAAAGTCGATGTTCAGGATATTGATTGTGATTTCTTTGCATTTTCCGGACATAAGATGCTGGGACCAATGGGAATCGGAATTTTATTCGCAAAAGAAAAGATTCTTGAAGAGATGGACCCATTCATGGGAGGAGGCGAGATGATAAGTCAGGTCTGGTATGATAGAGCTACCTTTAATGAATTACCTTGGAAATTTGAAGCAGGAACTCCAAACGTAAGCGGAGCAATTGGTTTAAAGAAAGCAGTGGATTATCTTGAAAAATTAGGAATGGATAATGTTAGAAATATCGAAAGAGAACTTACTTTTTATGCTCTCGAAAAAATGAAAGAACTTGACGATATTATTCTTTATGGGCCGATGAAAGAGGAAATAAGGGGAGGGGTGATATCTTTTAATTTCAGAACTATTCATTCCCATGATGTAGGAACAGTTCTTGATTATGAAGGGATTGCAATCAGAGCAGGGCATCATTGTGCACAGCCATTAATGAGAAAATTGAATGTTCCTGCAACTGTTAGAGCAAGTTTTTACATATACAATGAAAAAGAAGAAATTGATATACTTATGAATGCCTTAAAAAAAGTAAGAGAGATATTCAGTCATGGAATTAGATGAAATTTATAAAGAAGTTATATTAGAACATTATAACAAACCAAAAAATTTTGGAAAGCTTGAACAATCCGATTTAGTTTCCGAAGGAATGAATCCATTGTGTGGAGATGAAATTTATTTAGAACTTGCAATATCTGATGGCAGGATAAAGGATGTTAGATTTACTGGTACAGGATGTTCAATTAGCCGTGCTTCTGCTTCTATGATGACAGAAATAATAAAGGATAAGAGTCTTGAAGAGGTAGAAAATATAATAAAAAAATTTAAAGGAATGCTTCTTGAGAATAGAGATGATGTGGAAGAACTTGGAGATCTTAAAGCTTTAAAAGGTGTGAGAGTGATTCCTGTAAGGATAAAGTGTGCAATTCTTTCTTGGGATGTTCTTGAGCAAGGTTTAAAAGAATATATGGAAAGAAAAAAATCAGAATAGGAAGGGAAAAATTCACGAATTATCTATTACTGAAGAAATTCTGAGGATTTGTCTTGAAGAAGCTAACAGAGCAGGTGCAAAACGTATAATAAAAATAAAATTAAAGATCGGTGAGATTACAAACATTGTCCCTGAATGTGTTAGCTTCTACTTCAATATTTTGAGTAAAGGAAGCATTGCTGGAAATGCAAAGCTTGATATAGAAAAGATTCCCATCAGGGGAAAATGTAAGAACTGTAGAAGAGAGTTTTTTGTGGAAGATTTCGCATTCGTTTGTCCAGAATGTATGAGCAGAGAAGTAGAGATGATTTCAGGAAGAGAACTTACGATTGATTTTATGGAAGTTCAATAATGGCAGTAAAAATCATAAATATTTTTACTGATGTGTTGGAAGAGAATGAAAAAATTGCAGCTTCAAATCGAGAAATTTTTGAAAAAAATAATGTTTTTGCAGTGAATTTAATGAGCGCTCCTGGCGCAGGAAAAACATCTTTAATTGAGAAAACGATAGATTTTTTAAAAAACTCAATAAAAATTGCCGTGTTGGAAGGAGACATCACTTCATCCATTGATTCAGAAAGACTCGAAAAATATCATATTCCAGTAATTCAGATAAATACAGGTGGAGAATGTCATTTAAATGCTTATATGGTAAGTGAAGCTCTACCTCATTTCAAATTCAATGATATAGATCTTTTGATTATTGAAAATGTAGGAAACCTTGTTTGTCCTGCTGAATTCAAAGTAGGAGAGGATATGAAGGTTATGATATTGAGTGTTCCTGAAGGTCATGATAAGCCAAAAAAGTATCCTTTAATGTTTAGAGAATCAAGAGTGCTGATAATAAATAAGATAGACCTTAAAGATTTTTGCGATACCGATTTGGAGGTTTTAAAGAAAAATGCTTTAGAAATAAATCCAAGTCTTGAAATTTTCGAAGTCTCGTGTAAGACAGGGGCAGGTATTGAGGAATGGAGCAACTTCCTCGTTAGAAAAATTAAAAGTTAAATAACACACATTGGAGCAGAAAATATGAAATGTTTTGTAACTGGGGGTTCAGGTTTTATAGGGACCCATTTAATTGGGTATCTTGCAAATAGAGGGTTGGAGTTAAAAATCTTAAAACATAGAAGACCTATCAATTTGAATAAAGTTGATAAAAAAACCAAAAAAATTGAAATTATAGAAGGGGATATAAAGAATAAAGATTTGTTAGAAAAAGGTTTGAATGAAATTGATGTTGTATTTCATCTCGCTGCTGCAATGGCTTCTGAGTCAATTTCAGAAAAAAAATTTTATGAAATAAATGTAATTGGAACAAAAAATCTTCTCGATGCTTCGTTGAAAAATAACGTGAAGAGATTTGTTCATGTTAGCTCGGCAGGAGTACTGGGCACAGTGGTTGGGATGATCGCAGATGAAACATATCCTCTGTCACCTATGGATTCATATGAAAGGACAAAAGCTGAGGCTGAGAAAGTATGCAGAGAATATATTACCAAGGAAATGGATGTTATAATAGTTCGCCCTGGTTGGGTTTATGGCCCTGAGGATAAGAGAATTTATAGATTGATTGAGGCGATAAAAAATGGCTATTTTTTTATGATAGGGAATGGCGAAAATCTTCAGACGCCTGTTTATGTAGATGATCTGATTAATGGAATTTTTTTAACTTATGAAAAAGGGAAAAACGGAGAAATATATAACATCGCTGGAGATGAGATTTTGAGTATTAAAGATATGATATTGACAATATATAGAGTTCTGGAAAAAGAATCTGAACCGGTTAATGTACCTTTATGGCTTGGAAAAATTTGTTCTTGGTTATCCCAAAATGCATTTAAGCCTCTTGGAATTGATATTCCTTTGAATAAATCAAGCATCGGCTTTTTTATAAAAAACAAACCTCTTTCAATTGAAAAAGCAAAAAATCATCTAAATTACTCTCCAAAGATAAAATTCTCTGAAGGAATTAAAAATTTAATCAATATAAATCAACATTAAATATAATTTTAATTTGACATAAAAAATTAAAAAATATATTTTTTTCTATTGTTTTCCTGTATTTTTTAAGAGGAGGGGCTAATGAGGATGAGAGCAGTTTGTAAAGTTGAGCCAAAGCCAGGAGCAGAATTAATAGAAATTGATATGCCAGAGCCAGAACCAGATGAAGTTCTTGTAAAGATTAAAGCAGCTTCTATATGTGGAACAGATGTCCACATATACGAATGGAATAAATGGGCGAGTGAAAGGGTGAAAAGATTCCCTCAGATAATGGGACATGAATTTTGCGGTGAAATAGTCAAAACTGGAAGAGAAGCGAAAAGATTAAAAGTAGGAGATTATGTATCAGCTGAAACTCATATTCCATGTAATAATTGCATCCAATGTTTATCAGGTCAACAACATCTCTGCAAGAATCTGAAGATCCTGAGTCTCGATACCGATGGAGCTTTTTCAGAATACATTGCAATTCCTGAAGTTATAGCCTGGAAGAATGATAAATCAATACCTCCTGAATTCGCATCCATTGAAGAACCTCTTGGAAATGCCGTGTATGCAACAACTGTCCATGACCTCATCGGAAGAACTGTGGCCATATTTGGGGATGGACCCATTGGTCTATTTTCTGTTGGAATTGCAAGATTATCAGGAGCTGCTTTGATATTTTGCGTAGGGCTCAATCCGGTAAGACTTAAGATAGCAGAAAAAATGGGAGCCGATTTCGCCTTAAATAATAATGAAATTGACACAGTGTCTTTTATAATGGAGAAAACAGAAGGAAATGGGGTTGATGTTGTCCTTGAAATGGCAGGTGTTCAGGAGACAATAGATCAGGGATTAAAAGTATTAAGGAAAGGAGGAGCTTTTTCAGCTTTTGGAATCACTCCTGATTCAGTTAATGTTGATATAAATAATGGAATAATATTTAAAGGTGCAACAATTTATGGAATAAATGGAAGAGAAATGTTTAATACATGGGTTAAAACAACAAATTTATTGAAATATAAAAGGCTTGATATATCTCCTGTAATAACTCATAAATTTAAGCTTGAAGACTTCAAAAAAGGTTTTGAGCTTATGATGGCAATCCCGAAAGTTTCTGGAAAAATTGTCTTATTCCCATGATCGGAGGTTTAAAATGATAGGGAATGTAAAAGAATTTTTACAGAGAGAAATAAAAGAGGTGTCAGAAGCAGGTCTTTATAAAGAAGAAAGAATTATAGTATCTCCCCAGGGAGCTAACATTTCAGTTAGATACCCTGAGAAGGAGCCTCCAAAAGAGGTTTTAAATTTCTGTGCCAATAATTATTTAGGCCTTGGAAATCACCCTGAAATAATTGCAGCAGCAAAAGAAGGGCTTGAAAAGCATGGGTATGGAATGTCGTCGGTAAGATTCATATGTGGAACTCAGGACATTCATAAAAAATTAGAAAGAACTATAAGCGAATTTCTTCAAACTGATGATACGATACTTTACTCATCATGTTTTGATGCGAATGGAGGATTGTTTGAAACAGTTCTTAAAGAGCAGGATGTGGTTATCTCTGATGAGTTGAATCATGCTTCGATTATCGATGGAATTAGATTATCCAAAGCCCAGAGGAAGGTCTTCAAACATGGTGATATGGAAGATCTGGAGGAAAAGTTAAAAGAGAGCGGTAATTTCAGATTCAGAATGATTGCCACTGATGGGGTTTTTTCTATGGATGGAGATATTGTAAAACTCGATAAAATATGTGACCTCGCTGAAAAATATAATTCCCTTGTTATGGTTGATGATTCCCATGCCACTGGATTTCTTGGAAAAACAGGAAGAGGCTCCATTGAATTCTGCAATGTGATGGGAAGGATTGATGTCATTACATCGACCCTTGGAAAAGCAATGGGAGGAGCTTCAGGAGGGTTTACTTCTGGAAGAAAAGATATAATTGAGATACTTAGACAGCGATCCAGACCATATCTATTTTCCAACACTCTTGCCCCTCCAATTGTTTATGCTGCTATAAAAGCATTTGAGATGCTCTCAAGAACAACAGAGCTGAGAGACCAACTCGAATGGAACACAGCATATTTTAGGGAAAAGATGGTCCAGAAGGGATTTAAAATTAAGGAAGGAATCCATCCCATTGTTCCGATTATGCTTGGAGAAGCAAAACTTGCTCAGGATATAGCTCGGGATTTATATTATGAAGGGATTTATGTGATAGGGTTTTTTTATCCTGTTGTTCCGAAAGGTCAGGCAAGAATTAGAGTTCAGATTTCAGCAGCTCATACAAAGGAGCATCTTGCTAAGGCGATTGAAGCGTTTAAGAAAGTAGGAAAGAGGTATGAAATAATATGATGGGTTAAAGAAGGAAATAGTATTGCTCATAAATTTCAGAAATTTTTTTGTTAGAAAATCCCTTGATCAAATAAAAAAAGATTCGGAAACGTTAGAACACAGGCTTAAAAAGGTTCTTGGTCCTGTTGATTTAATTGCCCTTGGAATTGGTGCAGTAGTTGGAGCAGGGATTTTCGCCACTACGGGAACTGCTGCAGCCGGTTCAGCTCATCATTTAGGAGCAGGGCCTGCCCTAATAGTTTCTTTCATTATCACTGCAATAGCCTGTAGCTTTTCAGCTTTATCCTATTCTGAATTTGCCTCTATGATCCCTATATCTGGGAGTGCATACACATATTCTTATGTAACCTTAGGAGAACTTGTTGCATGGATAATAGGATGGGATTTAATTCTTGAGTATGCTGTCGGAAATGTGGCAGTGGCGATAAGTTGGTCTGGATATTTTAAAGAATTCTTAAGAGGCTTTGGAATAAATATCCCTTCGTATTTATGTGTTGATTATAGGACAGCAGCAAGGACACCTGAAATAATACAATCAGCTCCTGATATATTTGGGTTGCCACTTATCATTAACCTTCCAGCTGTATTAATTGTCGCTTTTTTAACAGTTCTTTTAGTGATCGGAATAAAAGAAAGTTCTACTTTTAACTCAATAATGGTTATTATTAAAATCGTAATTCTTTTATTTTTTATATTAATCGGAGCTTTTTACGTGAAACCAGATAATTGGACACCCTTTGCACCAAATGGATGGAAAGGAATTATGACAGGTGCAGCTCTTATATTTTTCGCCTACATAGGATTTGATGCTATATCAACAGCTGCAGAGGAAAGTAGAAAGCCAGAAAGGGATATGCCAATAGGGATTATCGGTTCTCTTGTGATAACTACTTTGCTCTACATAGGTGTTACTGCTGTTCTCACTGGGTTGATCCCTTATGATAAATTAGCCACAGCAGAACCCCTCGCAACAGCTTTAAATTATTTAAACCTTAACGTGGCCTCTGGGATAATATCCTTTGGAGCTCTGATTGCCACAACAGCAGTACTTCTTGTTTTTCAGCTCGGGCAGCCGAGAATTTTCTTTTCTATGGCAAGGGATGGACTCCTTCCAAAAAGATTTGCTTCTGTTCATCCTAAATTTAAAACACCTCATGTAACCACGATTTTAACAGGAGTTTTTGTTGCGTTTTTCGCAGCTTTCGTTGATATAAATGAAGCGGTAGAGTTAACAAATATAGGGACTCTTTTTGCATTTATTCTTGTTAATACAGGAATAATAGTATTAAGATACAAAGAACCAAATCGAAAGAGACCATTCAAGACCCCTCTCGTTCCTTTAATTCCGATTCTGGGGATTCTTTCAAATTTTTATCTTATGATAAGCCTTCCATGGGTTACATGGATCAGGTTTGGATTCTGGCTTCTTATTGGATTATTGATATATTTCAGCTACAGTTATCACAGAAGTAAGTTGAGAAATCATTATACAGTAAAAAAATAAAAAAAAGAATCTTTTTTCTTTTTTATTTTTGGAATTGTAGATCTAATATTTTTTTTCTGGCATTACACCTTTATTTTAAAAGCTAAAATATTCAGCAAATTTATTATCTTCTGAGCTAAATGCTATTTTAGGTTTACATTTATCTGCCCTGATTCAGAGAAATCTTCATTTAGCTTCAAAAAGCCGAATTTTATAAATTTTACGGATGATAAATTATTTAATGGAGTTAAAATTGATAATGTACCATTTCCAAAGTCAATATCATCAATCAATCCAAGTCCAGCTGTAATGTATTTTTCATTGTTTAACCCCACAAGAAGACCTTTGATTAAGGTTTTATCCTGTATTTCGGATGCAAATTTCGTCAAGATTTTTTCAGGTAATGTTATTTTTTTATGGAATGAATTTTTAAAATAATTTCTAAATCGATTTTCTCTGTAAGATTTTCTCCTCTCCTTTGTTCTGGGTTTCACATCTTTTGATATTGGGAAACATATTGTATTGATTTTTTTATCGCTAAAATATTTTATTAGATGATCAAGCTCATTTTCTTTTAGAAAAAAAACTATGTAATCAGGAGAAGTTATTTCTACTTTTATTTTTTTTAGATAAAAAGCATCATCTCCCGTTACCATTCCTGTCGTATCCACTATTAAATAATCAAATTGAATGGAATTTGAAATTTCATAAATCTTTTTAAAACTAAATATTACCTCATAAACGTTGGACTCAGGAGATGCTCTTCCAACGAAATATAAATAATCTGGTTTTATATCTTCACTCCAGTTCGGAGGATCTATAAAAAGAACAGAGCTTATCGTCGTTGGTGGCCCAATTGTTGACTGACCAACATCACAATCAATAAAATATACTTTATTCTTTTTTTCTATCAGCCAGTTTATTGCAAATCTGGCAAATGTAGTTTTCCCTGAATCAACCCCTCCAATTATAAATATTTTAGAATTTTTTCTCTCTATTTCCTTTAAAAATTCAATCCAGCCTACTTCTGGAATAATTTCATCAACCATTTCGTCTTAATTTTTATAACAAACATGTAAAAAATGGAAGTTTACAAGATGCTACTGATATTTTTTAAGAATCTATAATTTATAAAAGTCTTTATTATTAAATCAGAGTTTACCTTTTGATTTATTTCTGCTAAATTATAAATTTAAAAAAGATGAGATTTGGTAGTTTTGAAATCTTCTTTGCTTCTGATGGAAATTTTTTGCTCGATGGCGGAGCAATGTTTGGAGTTGTGCCTAAAGTTTTATGGGAGAAAAAAAACAAAGCTGATGAATTTAACAGAATTCAGCTTTCCATGAATTCAATGGCAGTGAGTAAGAAGGACATTCTAATATTGATTGAAACAGGAATTGGAGAAAAATACGATTCAAAATTTGAGGAGATTTACGGATTAAATCCTCAAATAAACCTTATAAAATCTTTAAAAGTCATTGATATAGAACCAGAAGACATAAATTTTGTTATAAATACCCATCTCCATTTTGACCATTGTGGTGGAAATACAAAAAAATTCAATAATAAGATTGTTCCAACATTCAGGAATGCAAAATATTTAATTCAAAAGGCAGAATGGGAAAATGCGTTGAATCCGGATGATAGAAGTAAAGCAAGCTATCTAAATGAAAATATTTTACCATTGGAGGAGCACAAAAATTTAGAGCTTGTAGATGGAGATGTGGAAATTGTAGAAGGAGTTTATTTAAAGGCAATCCCAGGTCATACTCGCGGTCATCAATGTGTGTTGATAGATACTGGATCAGAAAGAATCTTTTTTACTGGAGATTTAATACCTACTTCATCGCATGTACCTATTTCCTACGTTATGGCATATGATTTGTTTCCCCTTGAAACAATTAACAATAAAAAAATTATTCTACAGCAAGCATACGAAGAAAACTGGATTTTAGCCTTTTATCACGACCCTGAATATTCAATGGTAAGAGTGGTTAAGGATGCTAAAGAAAAATGGTCTTTTGAGCCTTTTGGTTAAGCATTCACTCTTTTCAACTTCATAACTTTTTCCTTTACTGTTAACTGTTTACAGTTTACCTTTTACTGATTTCATTGTTCCTGAGCATCCACCACTGCAATTGCTGTGAGATTGACTATATCATCCGCCGTAGCTCCTCTCTGGAGCACATGAATGGGCTTATTCATACCGATTAGAATTGGTCCAATAGCTTGAGCTCCTCCAATTCGATCCATCAGTTTGTATGCAATGTTGCCTGACTGAAGATCAGGAAATATTAAAACATTAGCTTTTTCTTTCAATTTACTAAAAGGATATGTTGACTCCATAATCTCAGGGATCACTGCAGTATCAGCCTGCATTTCACCATCGATTATCAGGTTGGGGTCTTTCTGTTTAACAATTTCAGTGGCCATTCTGACTTTTTCTGAAAGGGGGTGTCTTGTTGAACCAAAATTAGAGAATGAAAGCATCGCAATCTTTGGTTCGATGCCTAATTTTTTAACAAATTCCGCCGTTTGTGATGCTATTTCTGCTAAGTCTTCAGCATTTGGCTCAATGTTGACTGTTGTGTCTGCAAAAAACATAATGTCATCTTTGAAGACCATCATGTATAATCCTGATACCTTAGTATATTTTGATTTAACTTTTACAACCTGTAAAGCTGGTCTTATTGTATCAGGGTAATGCATTGTTAAACCTGAAACAAGACCATCAGCATCTCCTTTATAGACCATCATTGAAGCAAAATAGTTGGGATTTTTCATCATCTCCCTTGCCTCAACCAGGGTAATGCCTTTTCTATGTCTCATTTGATAAAATTCTTCTACATACTCATTAAATTTTGGAAAAGTTTCTGGGTCAATGATCACTACTTTTTTAATTATATCCAATCCTAATTCTTTTATCTTTGATTTAATGATTTCCTCTTTGCCAAGAAGGATTAGAGTTGCCATCCCTTCATCCAGGATCATCTGACATGCTCTAAGAATATTTTCTTCTGAACCTTCAGGATAAACAATTTTTTTTGGAGATGCTTTTGCCTTGTTTATGAAAACTCTTCTTATTTCGTAAGTTCTTCCGAGTCTTTTTTCTAAAATTTGCTTATATTCATCTATATCGATTTGGATTCTTGCCACT
Source organism: Acidobacteriota bacterium (assembly GCA_040756905.1). Classification (NCBI taxonomy): domain Bacteria; kingdom Pseudomonadati; phylum Acidobacteriota; species Acidobacteriota bacterium. Next base: position 7,359 of record JBFLYD010000069.1, on the reverse strand, counting down.
CCTGTATCCATCGCAGCTTTTGCCACAGCAGATGCTTCCCATATTAGAACCCTCGGATCAAATGGTTTGGGAATAACATAATTAGGTCCAAATTTAAATTTTTCGTTTCCGTATGCTCTACATACTACATCGGGAACATCCTGTTTTGCTAAATCTGCTAAAGCTTTAGAGGCAGCTAACTTCATTTCATTATTGATTGCCCTTGCCCTCACATCTAAAGCTCCTCTGAAAATAAAAGGAAAGCCCAGCACGTTGTTTACCTGGTTTGGAAAATCAGACCGTCCTGTTCCCATTATTAAATCATCCCTTACAGATATGGCATCAGGATAAGGTATTTCTGGATCTGGATTTGCCATTGCAAACATGATCGGTCGATCGTTCATTGACTTAACCATTTTCTTAGTGACAAGATTTGGACCTGACACACCGATGAAAACGTCTGCTCCTTCGAATGCTTCTTCAAGAATTCTGCATTTTGTATCAACAGCGAACTCTTCCTTGTAAGGGTTCATCCCTTCTTTTCTTCCTTTGTATATCACGCCTTTAGTATCCACCATTATAATATTTTCCTTCTTTGCTCCAAGAAGAACATAGAACTTAGCTATAGCAATCCCTGAAGCTCCAGCTCCATTAATAAGAATTTTTACTTTTGAAATATCTTTTTTCTGTAATTCGAGGGCATTTATAAGACCTGCACCTGATATTATTGCTGTACCATGCTGATCATCATGGAATACAGGTATATTCATTTCTCTTTTAAGCGTTTCTTCAATATAAAAACATTCAGGAGCTTTTATGTCTTCTAAATTTATTCCACCAAAGGTTGGCTCTAATAATTTAACAACTTTAATAACTTCATCTGGATCCTGAGAATCGATGTCGATATCGATTGCATCTATATCTGCAAATCTCTTGAATAAAACACCTTTTCCCTCCATAACTGGTTTTCCTGCTAAAGCTCCAATGTTACCCAGACCTAAGACTGCTGTCCCGTTTGAGACAACTGCTACAAGATTTCCTTTCATGGTATAGATATAAGCATCATCAGGATTTTTTTCTATTTCTCTACATGGTTCAGCAACTCCTGGAGTATAAGCTAAAGATAATTCCCTTTGAGTTGTACAGGGTTTTGAAGGTATTATTTCCAATTTCCCCTTTCTACCCGTTGAATGATAATCCAATGCTTCCTGTTTTCTTATCATTTTATATCTCCTACTTTTTATTTATAAATTATTAAGAATCTTTATTCTATTTGAAAAAAAAATAAAATTCAATTTTTTTCTATCCCATGAAAAGATACGACAAAATTTATTTACAAGGAGATTTACAGGAAAACACACTAATTACCTTGACATCCTTCGGATTAAAACTATAATTTAAACCTTGGAAAAGCGAAAATCTATGAGCGTAGTTTATTTTATTCCGTTAACTTTAAAAGATGATCCACAAAAGATTGAAAGGGCAGTTCTGAAGCTATTTAGAGCCACTGGATTGCCTGAGAAAATTCAGAAAAATGATGTAGTAGCCATTAAAATGCACTTTGGAGAAGAAAAAAATCATGGATACATCAAGCCACGTTATGCAGCTGTTGTATCTAAAGAGATTATAAGAGTTCAGGGAAAGCCTTTTTTTACAGATACAAATACCCTTTACGTTGGAAAAAGATCTAATGCTGTGGACCATTTGTTATTGGCTTATAAACATGGGTTTATACCCGATGTTCTCTATGCACCTGTTATAATTGCTGATGGATTGCTGGGGAATGCTGAAGTTAAGGTAAAGATTAATGGTAAACATTTTAAAGATGTCCCAATTGCTCGTGAATTGGCCTTTTGTGATGGAATTGTGAGTCTTAATCACTTTACAGGGCATGTACTCACTCATTTTGGCGCGGCTTTGAAGAATCTTGGAATGGGAGGCTCTGCCCGAAGTGGCAAGTTACTACAACATTCAGCTGTTAAGCCCGTAGTTAACCCCAGGAAGTGCACTGGCTGTGAGGTCTGCATTCCCTGGTGTTCAACTGGAAGCATAAAAATGGATGGAGATAAGGCTATTATTAACCTTGAAACCTGCATTGGCTGCGGTCAATGTTTAAGTGTCTGTAAGTTTGAAGCAATTTCATTTAAATGGAATGAGTCCTCTGAGCTGGTTCAGGAAAAGATGGTTGAACATGTTCTTGGTGTTCTGAAGGGAAAGGAAGATAAATCTACTCATATCACATTTCTAACACATATAACAAAAGAATGCGATTGTATGGCTGAGGATGAGCCTGCAATTATGGAAGACATAGGTCTACTGGCAAGTAATGATCCAGTAGCACTGGATAAGGCATCTCTTGATTGTATAGAAGAGAGGATAGGGAAAGAGTTTGGGGAACTTATTTCAAGAAGTTACTTACCCCTAAATCAGATAAATTATGCAGAGTTACTAAATTTGGGGAGCCCTAACTACGAGCTTCAAACCATGAAGGTTTAAATTTGATGTATACAATTTAATTTTGGTAATATTTATAAGATGATTTTAAAGGTTAAAATTTTAATTTTTCTTACATTAATAATTTATAACTTCGGTGTTTATCGTTCTTCATTCTATGAAATTAATATTTCAGAAGAAGCTGCTGAAAGGGCAGCTAAGCATATTGAAAGGATTAAAAGGGGAGAGAAGAGACTTTTTAAGTTTTTCTTAAAAAAAGAATACTTTACAGAAGAAGAGATCAATTCCTACATTTATTACAGAATGAAGGAAAGGACTCCTTCTGAGATTAAAGAGGTAAGGATTTTTTTTGGTACCAATGGGGTCTTGGCAGGTTTTTCAAAGATTGACCTAACAGATTCTACGATAAAAAATTTACCTGAATTTTTTAAAGGAGAGTTCCCTGTGGCTTTTGAAGGAAAAATTTTAAGTGAAGAAGGAAAGATAAAGTTAAAAATTAATAAGCTCATGATATCAAATGTACTTGTTTCTCCATTGCTGGTAAATCAATTGACAGATTTTTTTTCAAAAGGGAGAAGAGATAATTATAAGTCCATAAATGAATGGTTTGACCTTCCTTATGGGATAAAAAGAGTTTTAATTAAAGATAAAAAGCTTATTGTTTTTTATTAAAAGTTGAGATTGAAATTATCTTCGAGTGTAAAATACATAAAAGGAATAGGTCCAAAAAGGGAAAGAATCTTTAAAAAAGCTGGGATAAACACAGTAGAGGATTTACTTTATTATTTTCCTTTTCGGTATGAAGACAGGAGGAAATTCCATAAAATAAGCGAGCTTGTAGAAAATGAAAAATCTGCTATAGTCGGTGAGGTTTTTTCAAAGAATCGAATTATTACTCCAAGAAGGGGATTCCACATTTTTCAGGTTGTTGTAAGTCAGAATGGAGAAAAATTGTTGTGTGTCTGGTTCAATCAACCATATCTTGAGAATGTCTTCTGGAGAGGTAAGAAAGTTGTTTTATTTGGCACAGTTAAAAAAAATCCTTCTTCATCAGTAAAATGGAAAATGGAAAATCCTGAATATGAAATAATAGATTTAGAAGAAAGTAGTTTTTTAATGGGAAGGATAATTCCAGTGTATGAGAGAATTTATAACATCTCCGGGAAGGCTATAAGGAAAATCATTTATAATTTAATTAACGATATCAAAGATGTTTATGAAAATCTTCCTGAATCCATAAGAAAGAAATATAATTTCCCTGATCGATTTATCTCCCTTAAACAAATTCATTCTCCTTCTACTGACTGTTCAATTGAAGAACTTAACAATTTTTCTTCCGTCCATCACAGAAGGGTTATATTTGAGGAACTTTTTTTGTTTGAGCTCGGACTTGCATATTTTAGGGAAAAGACATCCCAATTTAATAAAGGAAGAATGTATACATTTACAGAGAAAATAGAATCCGTATGGAAAAAAATTCTTCCCTTTGAATTAACCGAGGATCAGAGGAAATGTCTGGATGAAATCAAGAAAGACCTTTTGGACTCCCAGCCCATGAGAAGGTTGCTTCAGGGAGAGGTTGGGAGCGGAAAAACTGCGATTGCTCTCCTTACCTCAATTTTTGTGATGGAAAATGGGTATCAGGTTGCATTTATGGCTCCAACAGAGATACTTGCCGGACAGCATTTTTTGAGAATTAAAGAAATTCTTAAGGATTTACCATACAGAGTATTGTTTCTTACAGGAAGCACTTCAAGGAAAGAAAGAGAAAAAATTCTAAAAGACTTAAAAGAAGGAAGACCATCATTGGTAATCGGGACCCATGCCCTTTTTCAAAAAGATGTTGTGTATGGAAATTTAGGATATGTCATAATAGATGAGCAACATCGTTTTGGAGTTGCCCAGAGAACAACTTTATATTTAAAAGGAAAAAAGACAGACCTTTTAGTAATGACAGCAACTCCAATTCCCCGTTCCCTTGCTCTTACAATTTACAGTGACCTGGATTTAAGCACAATGAGAGAATTGCCAAGGGGAAGGATTCCCATTAAATCTCATATTATTCATGAAAAAAATATTGACAAGCTGTATTCATGGATTAAAGAAGAACTAAGAAATGGTAATCAGGGTTACATTGTTTTCCCACTGATTGAAGAATCTGAAAAACTCGACCTGAAGGCTGCAGAAATTGAATATGAGAATCTTTCGATGCTTTTTAAGGATTTTAAACTTGGCTTAATTCATGGAAGATTAACCACCAGAGAAAGAGAGAGAATAATGAGAAACTTTGAAAAAGGAGAGATTAATTTATTAGTTTCAACATCCATTATTGAAGTGGGAATAGATATATCAAATGCAACTTTTCTCGTTGTTGAGAATGCCGACAGATTCGGATTAGCTCAATTACACCAGTTGAGGGGGAGGATAGGAAGAGGTGATAAAGAATCTCATTGTTTCTTTGTTTTACCAAAGAAAGCAGGGCAGGAAGCAAAAAGAAGAATTGAAGCTTTGATAAAGACAAACGATGGATTTAAGATTGCTGAGGAAGACCTCATTTTGAGAGGACCGGGACAGGCCTTCGGAACAGCCCAGTGGGGTCATCTTAACTTCAGAGTTGCCGATGTTGTAAAGGATAGTGGAGTTCTTGAAATTGCGAAAGAAGAAGCTTTTAGAGTTATAAAAGAAAAAGATTTTTCTTCGCCTGAGCTGAAAAGATATATAGAAGAATTGGACAGGAGAGAAAAAGAGGTTTCCTTCAGTTGAATGATCAAAGCATTCGTGACGGTTTTCAGGGACCTTCGGTTTCTTGGCCACCCTTACTGCCTGGAAATATAACATATTAATTTATTTTACTATAATAATTTGGGTACTTAATGAGATTATTTTAATTTAAGATTTATATATTTAATATTTTCCAAATGAGGAAATAAGTGCTAAGAGTGATTGGTGGGTTGTACAAAGGAAGGAAGTTAAAGACAATTAAGGACCCAGACTTAAAGCCGACAAAAGATATTGTTAAAGAAACACTTTTCAACATATTAGGAAACGAAGCTATAAGAAATTCCTGTTTTTTAGATGGGTACGCAGGAACTGGAAATATCGGTATTGAGGCCTTCAGTCGGGGCGCACGGGAGGTGTTTTTTATCGAGATAAGTCGAAAGTTTGCTAGGATAATTAAGGAGAATTTAGATTTATGTGGAATCTATAAAAATTACAAACTCATAATAAACGAATTCAACAGAGGAGTTATTGAGATTAGTAAAATGCGAAAAAGCTTTGACTTAATTTTTTTAGACCCACCCTATGAAATTTTATCCGAAAGAGATCCTCTAAAGGTAATAAAAAAAAGAGATATTCTAAAAAAAGATGGACTTATAATACTCGAACATTCAAAAAAAATTCAGTTTGAAACAAAATATTTTAAATTAAAAAATTTAAGGAAGATCGGAGACACAGCTTTATCTTTTTTTGTGCATTATTAATAAGGTATGACATGGGTATCCATCTTTCCTTCTGTATTGACCCCCATCACTGTTAGAACCCAGATTGTTTTGGCACCTCAGATTGCACCAAAATAAAGTACAGGTCATGGTTTTTAATAAATATACTTACCATAAATGGAGACGAAAGGAAATGCTTCGTAATACACGTTATCCTTGACTCTTCCGATCTACATCAAAAGTCTCCAGAGAGATACAAACGACATATTGACATATGAAATTACAAGTGCTTAAATAAAAAGCATCAAAAAGAGGAAAAAGGGGATGTACCTTTCATCAAAATCTCATGTGGAAAAACTCCTCTCCTTAAAGAAATCCAATGATTTCTTAGATATATTACTTTCTGATTACCTTAAAAAATTTACCAATCTCGCTGATGTATCCTTCGGCTCATTCTTTATCTTCAAAAAAGAAAAAAATGATTTCTCCCTAATTACAATGAAAAAAACAGGAGAATATGAGAGAAAAGAGAAAATCCTTAAAAAAGTGCAGGAAGGAAAAAAAGGAATAATTTCCCATGTCATTCATACAATGAAACCATACATAACAAATGACTGTGAAAAAGATCCTCTCCATATATCATTTAGAAAAGAGAAAATCCTCTCAGAGATGGTCATTCCTTTTGATATAGATTCAGAAAGAATAGGAATTATAGTTTTACCCTCAGAAAGAAAAAATCACTTCAAAGAATCCCATCTAAAAAGATTCGAACCTCTCATAAATCGATTTCTCTCCGATTATCTTTTCCTCTTAGAGTTTTTTAGATACTTAAAAGAGAAAAAGGGATTTAAGAAAGATTCATATTATATCAGACAAGGCTCTCCAAATATTATTTTATACAATTGTAGTGCTACAATTATGAATTCCATAAAAAACATACTAAATTCCTTTAACACAATCGATACTTATCACCTAAAAGAGATAATAAAAATTTTAGAAGAAAAACCAATTGAATTTATATTCATGGATTGTAATTTCAAATGCTCACTAAACAGATGTTGGAACCTTTTCCATCTTTTAAGAAAAAATCCAGGAACTGCCCTTGGGATAATAAGACCTCTTGGAGTTAAATCTTCAAAAACACTCATTTCAAGCTCCTTTTTATGTTCTTTTTTCCCTCTTGAAAACTTTACACCCACAAAGAATAACATTATAAATCTGATAAAGAAATCAAAGTATTATGCATGTTCTTCAAATTGGGGAGTTCATCAAAGTCAAAACACCTATAAAGTAGCAAAAGTTCAAAGACATATCGTAGAGAATCATTATAAAGAATTTAATCTTCTCTCCTTAGCAAAATAGGGAGTGCACCCCTAAAAGTGGACACTAAATTAAGACACATTTTCAATATATAACTCATTTCCCAACCTATCTTCAAATTCAACTGGCGATAAATAACCAATTGATGAGTGAAGACGCTTTTTGT
>JBFLYD010000068.1 GCA_040756905.1 Acidobacteriota bacterium | reverse complement strand
TATTGAAGCACATAAGAAGGTGCAATGTGGTTAGTACAGGAATGCCAGAATACGGTTCTTTTAGTGAATATAAGCATGGGTACTTATCAGGTGAGCTTATTTTAGGGTTGCTTAATGCAAGGCTAAAACCTTGCCCTACATGTAACATTATTTTATGCGTTTGCTATAAATTAAGGAATTAAGAATATCTCTACTTCAATCACTTAATTTTTTTGGAATAAATACAGTTAGTGCGGGAGCACTCATGCTTCACCCCCCCTCACTTATCCCGCTACGCATTCGTGACGGTTTTCAGGAACCTTCGGTTTCTCCGCCACCCTTCCTGCTCACTCTTTTATGTTTAGAATTCATTCTCTTCTAAGTATTAAGATGCTCGTTGATATATCGCTCAGAAGATGGTTGGCTTCCCTTAAGAATGATAAAAGCCCAATTTCAAATTGACAGAAATAGGACTTTCCAATATAGTTTAGAGTTTATGGATTGGATAGCGAAATCAATTTTATTTTTTTTGATAGGAGGTTTAGCCCAGCTTATAGATGGAACTCTCGGGATGGGATATGGAGTCACCACTTCAAGTATTTTAATCTCAATTGGAATAACTCCTTCAATTGTTAGTGCAAGCGTACATACTTCTGAAATATTTGCCAGTTTTACATCTGGTGTTTCCCACTTCAGGTTTGGAAATGTTAGCAGAAATATTCTTACTCCTCTTACTGTGTTTGGAATTATCGGAGGAGTTATCGGTGCTTTTGGGCTCGTGAGCCTTCCATTAAAACCAGTAAGGATAATAGTTGGCATCATCCTTGGAAATATGGGAATATTAATTTTGATAAGATTTGCTCTAAATAGAAACAGAGACAAGGTATTGTTATTCTATAGATACCCAAATAAATTATTCTTATCCTTCCTAGGGTTTGCAGCTGCTTTCATAGATGCTATGGGCGGTGGAGGATGGGGGCCTATCTGTACTCCAAGCCTTGTAATCAGTGGAACAGAGCCAAGAAAAGCAGTAGGTTCAGCGAATTTAGCGGAATTCTTTGTCACCATATCTATCACAATTACGTTCATAATACTCATTGGATATGAAAATTTTAGATGGGATATTGTAATTCTTTTAGTCTTGAGTGGAATACTAATTGCACCTTTTGCAGCTTATTTAAGCAAAAAAATCCCCCATCATATCCTTGGAATTTTAGTGGGAATTGGAATATTCTTGTTGAGTCTAAGAATAGTTTTAACTTCAGTGTTAAAATAAAAAAGAAAATGATAAAATTATTCATCTATTGAGACATTAAGTCATTTATTAAAATGAGCAAATTTTTTTTAAATAAACTGAGATTAACCCTGATACTCAGTCTAATTTTGAATTTATTTTTTTTATCCTGTTCAAAGAAATCTAAGAATAAAATAGAAGCTTCAGGAACAATTGAAGCTGTAGAAGTTACTCTGAGTTCAAAAGCAAGAGGAGAAATTTTAGAGATTTATGTAAAAGAAGGAGATAAAGTTGATGTGGGAGATAAAATTGCTTCAACAGATAAAACAGAACTTAAACTTCAGCTAACAGAACAATTAGCTTCCCTCACTATTGTAGAAGAGCAATTAAAACTTATAAAAAAAGGTGCGCAGAAAGAAGATATAAGGCAGGCGGAGGAATCTTTTCATAAGGCAAAAATTTATTTAGAAAATGCTGAAGACAATTTAAAAAGAACTAAAAATCTTTACGAAAAAGAAAGTGCAACATCCAAACAGATGGAAGATGCAGAGACTCAGTATAAAATAGCAATTTCTCAATTTAAGCAGACGGAAGAGGTCCTAAAAAAAATAAAAGGGGGAGCAAGAGAAGAAGAGATAAAAATTGCTGAAGCTCGAGTAAATCAAACAAAAGCTATGATAAATATCCTAAGGAAAAAAATAGAAGATTGTGAAATTACCTCTCCTGTTAAAGGATTTGTAACTGAAAAGCTTGTTGAGAAAGGAGAGTTAATCGAAATTGGATTTCCAGTTGTAGTCATTACTAATTTAGATAAAGTATTTCTTAAAATATACCTTAGTGAAATTAATCTTGGAAAGGTTTTTCTCGGTCAGAAAGCAGAAATAAGAATTGATTCATACCCGAAAAAAGTATTTATTGGAAAGGTGGTAAACATTGCAAAAGAGCCAGAATTTACTCCAAAAAATATTCAGACAAAAGAAGAAAGAGTAAAACTTGTTTATGGAATAAAAATAGAAATCGATAACCCTGAATATATCCTTAAACCTGGAATGCCAGCAGATGCATCCCTTCTATAATAATGAAACTCCCCGCTGTTGATACTTTCAATCTTTCAAAAAATTTTGGGTCCGTAAAAGCAGTGTCTTCCTTAAATTTAAAAGTTGCCCAAGGCGAAATATTTGGCCTTGTTGGTCCAGATGGAGCAGGAAAGACAACCATAATCAAAATGTTATCCGGAGTTATGAGTCCTTCTGAAGGTAATGTAAAAATACTTGGTTTTGATTTGATAAAAGAAAAAAATAAAGTTAAGCCATACATTGGCTATCTTTCTCAACAATTCACCCTTTATGGTGACCTAACCGTTGACGAAAACCTGGATTTTTTTGCTGAAATATATGAGACAAAAAACTTTAAAACAAAAAAAGATGAATTACTTAAATTTACCCGACTCACCGATTTTCGAAAAAGGTTGGCTGAAAAACTCTCTGGCGGAATGTATAAAAAACTTGCCCTCGCCTGCTCGCTTGTTCATGACCCAAAAATTGTATTTCTTGATGGGCCAACTACAGGAGTGGACGTACTATCGAGAAGAGAATTATGGAAGATTTTTGATCGTTTATTAAAAGAGGGAATCACAATATTTATTAGTACTCCCTATCTTGATGAAGCGGAAAAATTTTCAAGAGTTGCTCTTATAAATGAAGGAAAATTAATAGCTTTAGACTCTCCATATGAGATAAAAAAGAAATTTCCTTTCTCAATATTAGAAGTTAATGCATCACCTATTCGAGATGCCTATCTATTGTTGAAAAAATTCCCAAACATACTAAAAGTTTACATATTTGGAAACAGCATTCATATCGAAATTGACAGACTTAAAATAAACCAAGAGAAAATAAAATCTTTTCTTTTCGAAAATAAAATTGAAGTATCAGAAATAAGAGAAATCTTACCTTCTCTTGAAGATACTTTTATTTCTCTGCTTTCAAATTGAAAATTCTAAAATTATCATGAAAGAATTTGCAATCGAAGTTGAGAGCCTGACAAAAAAATTTGGTGATTTTTTAGCAGTGGATAACATTAGCTTTAATGTAGAAAAAGGTGAGATATTTGGTTTCCTGGGTCCAAATGGAGCAGGAAAGTCTACTTTAATCAGAATGCTATGCGGGCTTTTAGAACCATCTAATGGTACAGCAAAAGTGGGTGGATTTGACATAAGAAAAACCCATGAGAAAGTCAAAAAAAATATAGGATACATGACACAGAAATTTTCTCTTTACAATGACCTCACTGTTGAAGAAAACATAAATTTTTTTGGAGGAATATATGGATTATCTAAAGAGGAAATAAATGAAAAAATAAACTGGACATTACAGATGTCTGACTTAGAAGGAAAAGAGAAAGCGTTAACAGGAAAACTTTCAAGCGCCTGGAAACAGAGGCTTGCTTTAGGATGCGCAATTCTCCATAATCCAAAAATTGTATTTCTTGATGAGCCTACAAGTGGAGTTGATCCTATTTCTCGCAGAAATTTCTGGGAATTAATCTATGAACTCTCAGATAAAAAAATAACAATTTTTGTTACAACTCATTTTTTAGAGGAGGCTGAATATTGCAATCGCCTTGGATTAATTTATAATGGAAAACTAATTGCCATCGGAACTCCCAGAGAGCTAAAAGAAAAATCATCTTATGAAGGATTAATACCTTCTCCTACCCTCGAAGATGCCTTTGTATATCTTATGGAAAAAGAAAGGGAAGAATTCAAACATAACCCTTTGAAGTCCAAAGGATAAATTTATGATAAACCAAAGGGTTTTTTCAATATCCAAAAAAGAATTCAAACAAATTCGAAGGGATTTGAGAACTCTGATTTTACTCCTTATTTTCCCCTCCTTCCTCCTTATACTATATGGATATGCTTTAAACTTCGATGTAAAACATATTCGTATGGGAATATATGACCAATCATGCACTAAAAAAAGTAGAGATTTTATCAATTCACTAATTCATTCAGAATATTTTTACCTGAAAAAAGTATTCACAAATTCAAATGAGATTGATGAGTATATCTCCAAAGGAGAAATATCTGTGACACTAATTATTCCTAATAATTTTTCGAAATCAATTGAACGAGGAAATATGACTTCAGTTCAAATAATAATCGATGGCTCAGATTCAAACACTTCAATTGCAGCTTTAGGGTATTTAAATAGTTTTGTACAGAATTTCACAGTAAAAATAATCAACGAGAAATTAAAATCCATAGCAAATAAATCTTTTCAACTACCAATAAACTCAGAATCCAGGATGATGTACAACCCTGAACTTAAAACATCAAAATTCCTTATCCCAGGGCTTATTGTATTTATTCTTATGATAACCTCAGTTGTATCCACTACAATGTCTTTAGTAAAAGAGAAAGAAAAAGGCACGATAGAGCAATTGAAAGTAACACCAATAAAGCCATCTGAAATAATAGCAGGGAAAACCCTTCCTTATGTTCTTGTATCTCTATTTTCAACCACTATTATTCTAATTGTTGGATGGCTTTTATTTGACATCTCAATTAAAGGAAGCCTGCTACTTTTATTTATGTCAACTCTAATCTTTTTAATTGGAGCTCTTGGATATGGACTCTTTATATCTTCAATTGTTGAAAGTCAGCAGGTAGCTTTTATGATTGCCCTTTTAACAACAATGCTGCCGACAGTACTTTTATCGGGTTTTATCTTTCCCATAAAAAACATGCCAGCTATAATTCAATGGATAACCTTTATCGTGCCTGCAAGATATTTTTTAGTAATTCTCAGGGCAATAATTCTAAAAGGTGCTGGGTTTTTAGCCTTCTGGGAGCAAATCGTCGCACTGGTAATTTTTTCATCTTTTATGATTGTAGCAAGCTCAATAATGATAAATAAAAGGTTAAAATGAGGATAATAATAAATTTTATCCAAAAAGAATTTATTCAATTAAGAAGAGACCCGAGAATGTTCCCAATTCTATTCATTGCACCTGTACTACAGTTGATTATTCTTGGATATGTAGCTACTCTTGATATAAAAGAAATTCCAACTGTAGTATGTGACCTTGATAACTCAAAACAAAGCCGTGAGATTTTAAAAAGTTTTTCAAATTCAGGATATTTTTCTTTTAGATATTTTGTCGATTCTCCAAAACATATAGATAAATATCTTGAAAGTGGAAAAGCCATTGTTTCAATAACAATTCCAAAAGGATTTATCAAAGAGATAAAGAGGGGAAGAGGAACGGACATTCAACTTTTATTCGATGCATCTGATGCCAACACTGCCAACATAGCAAGAAACTATTCCCAGATGATTTCAATGAATTACTCAAAAATTTCATTAACAAAACATCACTCAAGATTGAAAATTTTACAAAAAGAAAGAGCTTCTCAGATAAACGCAGAACCTCGGGTCTGGTATAACCCCGAGCTTAAAAGCTCTAATTTTATGGTTCCTGCAGTAGTATGTTTAATACTTACTGTTATGACAACAATTCTGACAGCGATGGCAATTGTTAAGGAAAAAGAAATGGGTACATTGGAACAGATTATAGTAACACCAATTAAACCTTTTCAATTAATCCTTGGGAAGCTCTTGCCTTTCACTATTATAGGGTTTATCGATGTAATCCTTGTTGTAGTTATCGGAACTTTTTGGTTTAAAGTTCCAATTAAAGGAAGCGTTCTTCTTCTCTTTGCGCTAAGTTCATTATTTCTACTCACTTCCCTTGGACTCGGACTTTTCATTTCAACAATCTCAAAAACACAACAGCAGGCAATGGTCACCTCAGCATTTTTTATAATGTTTCCATCGATCATTCTTTCAGGGTTCATCTTTCCGATAAACAACATGCCAAAAATAATTCAGGCTATTACATATATAATTCCTTTGAGATATTTTCTTACAATAATAAGAAATATTTTCCTCAAAGGAACTGGAATAGAATTTTTATGGGATGAAACTTTAGCTCTCTTCCTACTTGGAGTCATAATAATGACCCTCAGTGTAATCAGATTTAGAAAAAAATTAGATTAATAAACAAGCAATTTTGACACATGAAATCGAAAAAGAATATAATTTTGTGATGAAAAAGGGGCTCGAGAATTATATACTTCCTGGTTCTCCAGAAGAAGAGCTGATTAACAAAATAGACTTCTCAAGGCTGCCGTGCCATATTGCCATCATAATGGATGGAAACGGAAGATGGGCAAAACAGAGAAACTTAAAAAGAATCGAAGGACATAAAGCAGGAATTGAATCAGTAAAAGAAACGGTTGAAGCCTGTGGGAGAATCGGAATAAAATATCTGACCCTTTACGCTTTTTCCAAAGAAAACTGGAGAAGGCCAAGAACAGAGGTAAACTTCCTTATGAATTTAATGAAAGAATACCTATACAAAGAAAAAGATATTCTGATTAAAAACAAAATCAAGTTAAATGTGATCGGAAGAATCTCTGAACTTCCCAAAGATATACAAACAGAGTTAAAAAGAGCAATCGAGGAAACAAAAAATTTCAAAAATTTTAATCTTATCATTGCTCTGAATTATGGCGGAAGAACTGAGATAATCGATGCCGTTAATAAAATACTCGATTCAAAAATCATTAAAATTAACGAAAATATTTTTAAAAAATTCCTTTACAACCCTGACCTTCCTGACCCTGACCTCCTTATAAGGACTTCAGGAGAATTGAGAGTATCTAATTTTCTTCTCTGGCAGATCGCTTATACAGAACTCTGGATAACTCCTGTCCTATGGCCAGACTTTAGAAAAATTCATCTTTTACAGGCAATTGTTAATTACCAGAAAAGAGAAAGAAGGTTTGGAAGAATATGAACGGAACAAATTTATTCAACAATTTAAAAAAAAGAGTGCCGATAGCAATAATTTTATTGACCATTGCATATTTAGCCATTATGTATCTTCCTGATTTATTTTTTTTTCTCCTCCTCCAAATTGTAATAATATTATGCTTGAGAGAGTTCTATTCTCTTTCTAAAATCAAAAAATTCAATCCGAGTTTTCTTTTAGGAGCTCTTGTTTCAATCTTGCTTGCCTTTGAAATCTATACAAAGTTTTTTTCCTGGGATTTCTTACTTTTCATTCTTATACTCATTATTTCCTTTTATTTTCTTATCTCTACCAATTCTAAAGAAAAATTACCAGATTTCTTCCCCAATATCTCAATAACACTATTCGGAATTTTCTATATAAGTTTTACACTGAATTTCCTCTTCTATTTAAAAATAATTTCACCCCTGTTAATTCTTTTCCTTTTACTCGTTATCTATTTAGGGGACACAGGAGCATATTTTATTGGTTATCTTTTTGGAAATAGGAAAATCTTTCCTATTGCATCTCCTAACAAAACCCTTGAAGGTTTTTTCGGAGGAATTGTTTTTAGCCTTCTTGGTGGCATAATTGGATACTACGCAATCATTCCCGGATTTCCTTATGAAAAAATTCTACTAACTTCAATTCTTTTAAGTCTTGTGGCCCAATTGAGCGATCCATTTGAATCTTTATTCAAAAGAGCATCTGAAGTAAAAAATTCATCATCCCTCCTTGGAGAACATGGCGGAATATTGGACAGACTTGATTCCCTCATTTTTTCTTCTCCGTTTTTCTATTTTATTATAAAATTCTATTTAGAAAAATGAAGAAAATCTGTATTCTTGGGTCTACAGGTTCCATAGGAAGAAGTGTCCTCGAAGTAGTAGAAAAATACCATAAAAACTTCAAGGTTATCGGATTGTCAGCAGGAGAAAATTTTGAACTCCTGATAGAGCAAATAAAAAAATTTTCTCCAGAAATTGTCTCGATCAGGAAAAAAGAACATGCCAATGAAATCAAAAAATACATAAAAAATAATTCGGTCAAAGTATGCTGGGGAGAAGATAGTGCAAAGGAAGTAGCTTCATATCCTGATTGCGATATAGTTGTTTCATCAATAGTAGGAATATCAGGGCTTCTTCCAACCTATGAGGCAATTAAAAGTGGTAAAACTGTAGCTCTTGCTAACAAAGAATCTCTTGTTACAGCCGGACCAATTCTCATGGAAGAAGCAAAGAGGAAGAATGCAAAAATAATTCCAATAGATTCTGAGCATAATGCAATTTTTCAGCTTTTGAAAAACACTGAAAGAAAAGAAATAAAAAAAACAATCATAACTGCTTCTGGAGGCCCATTTCTTCATCATTCTTTGGATGAAATGAGCAATGTAACAGTTGAAGAAGCCCTCACTCATCCTAAATGGAAAATGGGAAAGAAAATATCCATAGATTCAGCTTCAATGATGAACAAAGGCTTAGAAATTATCGAAGCACGCTGGCTTTTTGACCTTCATCCAGATCAGATCGAGGTGTATATTCATCCCCAGAGCATCATCCATTCTCTCGTGGAATTCATCGATGGATCAATTATAGCCTATTTAAGCCAGAACGACATGAAAATTCCCATTCAGTATGCTCTTTTTTATCCGAAAAGACCAACAAGCATGATAAAAAGAGTGAACCTTGAAGATCTGGCTCCGTTTGAATTCTACAAAGTAGACCCGAAAAAATTCCCCTGTCTTTCTCTTTCCATACAAGCACTGAAAGAAGGCGAGTCTATGCCTATTGTGTTGAATGCAGCCAATGAAATTGCTGTCAATTTGTTCCTGCAAAGAAAAATTAAATTCACGTATATTCCAGAATTAATAGAAAAAATTATGAATAACCACAAAAAAGAAAAGATTGAAAACATTGAGACTGTATTAAAATTAGATAGATGGGCAAGAGCTAAATCTTTTGAAATAGCAAAAAAATCAGGAGGAATTAATTGATAGAATCTATATTGGGAAGAATATTATCATTCATAGTCGTTCTTGGAATAATGGTTTTCTTCCATGAATTTGGTCATTTCATAACGGCAAGATTAATTGGAGTTAGGATAGAAACATTTTCATTCGGTTTTGGAAAAAGACTCTTTGGAATAAGAAGGAAAAATACAGATTATCGAGTGAGCCTGATTCCTCTTGGTGGTTACGTAAAAATGGCAGGAGAAGAACCAAATGAAGAAAGACAGGGCCTTCCCGATGAATTCCTCTCAAGAAAGAGATGGGAAAGATTTCTAATTCTTATAATGGGTGCTGTTATGAATATAATCCTTGCAGTTTTCTTTATTACACTGGTGAACCTCATAGGTGTTTCAATTCCTGCTTATCTTGAAAAACAGGCAAGGATTGGCTGGATAGAAGAAGGCTCGCCAGCTGAAAAAGCAAATCTCCATGTAGGAGATATAATACTCAGTATCGACGGAAAAGAAATCAATAACTGGAAGGATGTTGAAATCATTATTTCAACAAACCCAAAGAAATCCCTTCAGGTAAAAATAAAAAGAAATTACGAAGTTATGAATTTAATCCTGAATACTGAATCTCAGACTCCCTTTGAAATGGGTTATGCAGGATTCTACTGGGAGCTTCCTCCTAAGATAGGATTTATTGTCTCCGGATTTCCTGCTTCAAAAGCTGGATTAAAAGAAGGAGACCTCATTACTAAAATAAATAGAAAACCCATCGAAAATTACTATGGGTTGAGAAAAATTGTGAGGGCAAACCCGAATACTGAATTAACATTTACAGTCAAAAGAAACATGGAATTGAAAGAAATAAAAATAATTCCTTATAAACAGGATGATTTTGGGATGATAGGGATAAATCCTGAAATTGAAACTTCAATAAAAAGATATTCTTTTTTCAGTGCCATAGGGAATAGCATTCATGAAAACTGGAAAATGGCATTTCTTGTGTTTGATGTATTAAGAAAGCTATTCTCAGGAAAGATATCTATAAAAACCCTGAGTGGACCCCTTGAGATTGCTGATTTTTCTTACCATGCAGTCCGTTCAGGTTTCATCTCCTTCATCTCTTTTATGGCTCTTATATCTCTTCAACTTGGAATTTTTAATCTGATTCCGATTCCAGGCCTTGATGGAGGACATATATTTATTCTTACGTTAGAGAGTATCATAAGAAAAGATTTCAGCTTAAAACTTAAAGAGATTGTTATTCAAATTGGATTTGGCTTTCTCATTCTTCTGATGGTATTTATCATTATTAATGATATTGTGAAGAAATTTCCTAAAGGATGGGAAACAATCTTTCCCTGGTAAATAAATGATAACCAGAAGAAAAACAAGAAAAATCTATGTGGGAAGTGTTCCCATTGGAGGAGATGCTCCAATATCTGTTCAATCGATGACAAAAACTGATACAAGGAATGTCAAAGAGACTCTTTCGCAGATATTCAGGTTGAAAGAAGCCGGATGCGAAATAGTAAGGGTTTCTGTACCGGATAAAGAATCAGTTAGAGCGTTAAAGGAAATAAAAAAAGAATCGCCTCTTCCTGTAATAGCAGATATACATTTTAATCATAGATTGGCGCTTGAATCTATTGAGAATGGGGCTGATTGCCTCAGAATAAATCCAGGAAACATAGGAGATAAAGAAAAGCTAAAAACCATAATAAAGTCAGCAAAAAATAAAGAGATTTCAATCAGAATTGGAATTAATTCAGGTTCTCTGGAAAAACACATTCTGAAGAAATATGGTGCTACAACCGCAGAAGCAATGGTTGAAAGCGCTTTGAATAACATTAAATTTTTTGAGGACATGGATTTTCGAGATATAAAAATTTCAATAAAAGCATCAGATGTTGAAAGAACAGTTAAGGCATACAGGCTACTTGGAGAAAAAGTTGATTATCCCTTTCATGTAGGAATCACTGAAGCTGGAACTTATTTTTCTGGCACGATAAAATCCTCTATTGGGATCGGAATTCTTCTCTATGAAGGAATCGGAGACACCATAAGAGTATCGTTAACATCCAACCCAGAAGAAGAAGTAAAAGTTGCCTGGGAAATACTAAAAAGTCTGGGATTGAGGAAAAGAGGCGTTGAAATTGTTTCATGTCCGACATGTTCCAGGCTTGAAGTAAATCTTATCCCGATTGTTTCAGAAATTGAAAGAAGGCTCGCAAACCTCGATTATCCATTGCACCTTGCAATAATGGGATGTGTTGTTAATGGTCCAGGAGAGGCTTCAGAGGCTGAGATAGGATTAGCATGCGGGAAAGGAGTCGGACTTATATACAGGAAAGGAGAGATACAAAAAAAAGTAAAAGAAGATGAAATGATTGATGAATTAATTAAAACAATAAATATTTATTTAAAAGAAAAAACTATCGACTTTAAAATATTATAATTTAAACCAGGGTTATCTTTTAACTATTTCATGAACTCCTTTTTTCACATATTCATCGTAAATAAAACCTGGTGACATTTCTTTTGTATGGCACGTCAAACATACCTTCTCATCCGGTTTTCCAACTATAAATTTAGCTTTTTCGTCTCTTTTTGCCGAGTAATGAGATGAACCAGGGCCGTGGCAGCTTTCACATGTAATATTAATTAAATTATCATTTGACTTTGACAAATTAAACCCTCCATTTAACTCAAACCCTGTCGTATGACACCTAACACAATCAGGAGATTTAGGAGCTTCTTCCGGAATTAAGCTGCTTACATTATGACTCTTTAAAAAATTGTTTACTTTTGCTTTATCTTTTAGAGATTTATAAGCTTTTGCATGAGGAGTTTTGACCCATGAATTATAAATTTGAATATGACAGGGTTTGCATTTTGCAATACCTAAATAAGTTGCTTCTGTTTCACTGTTTGGGAATGAATAACCCAGAAAAACAAAGATGAAAATAATAAATAAAAATATAATTGAAGTTTTCATTTTCTCCTTCTTCTAAAATTAATTTATTAAAATATTTTAAAAAAGAGGGTATAATAATATATTATACCCCTAAATTCTTTTTTTAAAACATACTGCGCATGATTATCAGATATTCATTGACTTTACCGGTTTTTGGACTCGTCAAATCGAATCGTGCCATAAAACCAATCTTCCAATTATCTCTTGCCACATACCAGAGCGAAGGGGTTATCTTCTTATAATCTGTTATTTTCGGATCATCATAATCAGTAGAATCATATCGAATATGATAATAGATATTATTATGGAGATATCCACATTGAGCTAAAATGCCTTTATGGGCTACCTCTGTTGGTTTTGTCGATGTAAGGTACCAGTTATCATCTTTACCATTTACATATGCAAAAATTGCATCAAATGCTCCTGTTCTTATATTGAATGCCGGGGAAATCCTTGTAAAATTATTTCTCTTCTGCGATGTAGCTGTATCCTTTGTATCAACTCCTTTGAAGGCAAAAAGTGATATTGAACTCCCTTCCAACATTCCTGAGGGCATTTCGAGTCGAACTACTCCCCAGTAATTTTTGAAATCATTAACATCTGTTACCTTTGCCCCACCTTGAACTCCAACCTCAAAAAGAAATGGAACCTTATATCCATAAATACTTAACGATGGTTTACCACCGCCAATGTCTACAGAATCTTCGCCTTTACCTCCAGAAGATTTAACACTACGCCATGCTTCTGCTGGTGGAATCATTCTTAATCTGCCTGAAGCAGCATGCCACTCGGTAGGAGCGAGTTGCCCAAACCTAATGTTGAAAAGGCTTGTTCCAAATAGATTATGTAAACCAACCTTCAACCAATGAACCTCTATCTTATCCGCCTGGAATTCAATTTCTGCAAATGTTGAGACATTCTTAAAAATAGTTCCGCCAGGGAAGATCTGAACCCATGAAGGTTTTCCAAAATCATAAGAAGTAACCATTTTCCCATTTTTATTAAGACTGTGTGTTTTAATTTCTACTAAAGATAAGTTCAGCCTGACACCAACAAAATCCCCTACCTCTCCAATTGTAAGCTTGTTTCCAATTGCTTTTTTACCTACCTCATCCCCATCTTGAGTTTCTGGCATTTGATATCCATTACGCATAAATTTTTCCCCAAAATAATTCAACCTTGGAAACACAGAATGGCAAGTATTACAACTTACACCATATTTCCTTGTCCACTGGGAAAGTGGAAATAAATATGAATTACCAAGAAACCCGAATATTAGAATAACAGCTGGAATAAACATAACTCTACGTAAATAAACTTTACTCATATAGCTCATCCTCCTTTAAAAAAATATTGTGTAAAACATATATATTTTAGTAGCAATTCTAATGCCAAATCAAGAGTAAATAAAATATGATCAATTTCTTTATTTAAAAGGTTTTATTTTCTCTTTTTCATATTCATAAAAACATAAGCAAACCCCATTCAATGTTTATTAGATTTTTAACTTATTAAACAAATTTAAGATTATTTTCTTAATTTTAAGAAAAAAATTCTTTTTCAGAAAGAAGATATTCTCAGGTTTAAGGATATGCTAATTAATTTATTAATATGTGGTTTATTTGACTATTCTAATGGGTTATATGACTACTTTTAAAATCTTTTACATTTATTTTATACTTTTTTATTTTATACCTGATAGCATCTCTACCAATACTCAACAATTCAGCTGCTTTTTTCTGATTCCCTTTACTTTTCTGTAAGGCCTTGATTATTAAACTCTTTTCAATATTTTCAAGAGATGCACCACATTCAGGGATTTCAAATAGAATATCAGGATTTAATTCATTCTTTTCTTTAATCTTAATGGGTAAATTCTCAGAATGGAGAATAGAATCATCTTCCAGAATCATGGCTCTTTCAACAGCATTTTTTAATTCTCTTACATTTCCTGGCCAGTCATACTCCAAAAGTATCTTTTTAGCGTTTGTTTCTATTGATTTTATATTCTTTTTAAGTTTTTGATTCAATATATTTATAAAATGATTTGCAAGGGGAAGAATATCTTCTTTTCTTTCCCTGAGAGGAGGTAATTTAATGGGAAATAGATTCAATCGATAAAATAAATCTTTCCTGAAATCCCCTTTTTCTACATCTTTCTCCAATTCATGATTGGAAGCTGCTATTACCCTCACATCAACATATATTTCATGAATTCCCCCTATTCTTCTAAAATAATTATCTTCAAGAACTCTCAATAATTTTACCTGAAGAGCTGGCTTCATATCTCCTATCTCATCAAGAAAAATTGTTCCTCCGTCAGCCACTTCAAACAATCCTTTCTTTTGAGCTTTGGCATCAGTAAAAGCACCTTTTTCATAGCCAAATAATTCACTTTCCAGAAGATTTTCAGGCAAAGTTGAACAATTTATAGGGATAAAAGGGCCATAGCTTCTTTTCGAATTATAATGAATAAATTTTGCAAATAATTCTTTGCCCGTTCCACTTTCTCCTAAAAGTAATACTGTAGATGCTTCACTTCTGGCTACTTTCAATGCGAGATCTAATGCTTCTTTTATCCTGAAAGAGTCGCCAACAATTTTGTCAGTCAATGCTTCTTCTTTCTCTTTCTCCTTATAAAAAATTATTTCTTCTTTAAGAAAGTGAGCTTCAAGGGAATTTTTAACAAGATTTTCTAAAACCTCATAATTTATTGGTTTTGTTATAAAATCAAAAGCTCCTTCTTTGATTGAAAAAACTGCATCTTCAATCGTTCCGTATGCTGTTATAACAATAACAGAAATGTTCGGATTTATTTTTTTAATTTCTTTCAAAACATCTGTCCCTTTCAAATCAGGAAGAATTAAGTCAAGAATGACTAAATTAGGATTTATTCTCTGAGTTTCTTCAATAGCACTTTTTCCTGTTGATGCTTCGAATGGGATATATCCCCATTTTTCTAATTTCTTTTTCAGATTCCACCTTATTAAATATTCATCATCTACTATCAGAATCCGGGCTTTCTTCATAATTTTATATTTCCAAATTTTTAATAAAAGGAAAAAAAATTGAAACAATTGTGCCTTGACCTTCTTCACTCTCAATACTTATTCGACCTTTATGGTTCTCAATAATTCTCTTACATACAGAAAGTCCAAGACCTGTACCTCTTGGTTTTGTTGTAAAAAAAGGCTTGAAAACTAACGGCATATTCTCTTTTGGAATTCCTCTTCCATTATCAATAATCTTTATTTCAATACCTTTTTTATTTAATACATTCAGAATTAAGGATATCTTCCCCTCATTCTCTATTGATTCAATGCTATTCATTAACAGATTTACCAGTACCTGTTGAACTTGATCTTCATCAAGGTATTGATTTGGAAGGTTAACAGGACACAGAGAATTGAATTCAATCTTTTTGTTGAAATAATAAAACTCAACTATTTTTATAGCATTTTTAACTATTCTGCACATGTTTGACATAACAAGCTGAGGCTGCTTTGGTTTAGCGTAAATCAAGAACTCCTTGATAACTTCATTTATCCTGTCAATTTGAGAAAGAACTGCATTAAGTATATCCCTTAAATTCTCTTTCTTAGGGTTCTCCTCAATTATAGTCTCAAGAGCTCCTTTTATACCTGTAAGGGGGTTTTTTATCTCATGAGCCAATCCTGCTCCGAGTTCTCCAAGGGATGCAAGATGTTCTGCATATCTCATCTCTTCACTGTGAATTCTTTCTTTTTCGGCATAAATCTCTTCAACCCTTTCTGCCATATGGTTGAACTTCTCTCCCAACTGAGAAATTTCATCATTTCCTCTGAAATTGGCTCTAACTTTGAAATTCCCCTTTTCGATTTCTCTCATATACTTTAAAATTGAGACAATTGGATTATTTATGTATTTTTTGAAGGCTATCCTTAAAAATAAAAATGTCAAAATTAAGATAACTAATGAAATCAATACCATTCTTTCTGTGTCTTCTTCTGTTATTTTTTTAATTCTATTAAAGTTAAATTTTATGTATAAAAATCCGTTAATTTTCTTTTCAGGATTATGGCAGGAGTAACATCTATGATTATTCGTTATTGACTTAACATAGAAAAAGCTTGTTTTTTCTTTTTTAAAATATGGTTCTTTTTTGTTGCTTTTTAAAATCTCACCAATAGCTTCTTTAATTTCCATTTCGACTTTCTTCCCAATTTCTTCCTTTACAGAAGAGGACACTATTTTTCCTACATCAGAAACGATCTTAAAATTTACAATTTCATTTTTTATAGATATGTTCGTTATGATCTTTTGAACCAGCTCTATTTTCCCTTCTACCATAGGAGCTGTAAGAACATTTTCAATGGATGAACTTAAAATACTTATGTTCTCCTTTGACACAGAATCTTCCAAAATAGAACGGTATTTAAGGTCATAGTAATTCAAAATCCCAATGCTTATTATTAAAGTCAACAATACAATAATAGAAATTTTAAATTTCAAGGTTAAAAACAATTTTTTCTTCATCCTTGATTTATAAGCAATTATTATGCCATCTTTCTATGTCTCTATCTTTTCCTGATATGCCTTATTCGAGAAATTGATATATAGATTTTTGTATAGCTTTCATTCTCTTCTCTATGAATAATCACTTCAGAATTATAATGAAAAAAATATGATAAATGGTAATAGATAATGTTTTTTACTGCTTACTGTCCATTGCTTATTGAAGCAGTCTTCTTGCAATTACGATTCTCTGAATTTCAGAGGTTCCTTCATATATTGTGGTTACTCTCGCATCTCTGAAAAGTTTTTCTATCAAATATTCCTTTGAATATCCATAGGCTCCATGAATCTGAAGAGCATTATAGACCACCCTATTTGCAATTTCAGAAGCGTAGAGTTTTGCCATAGAGGCTTCTTTTGTGTACTGCTTTCCTTGATCTTTTAGATAAGCTGCTCTGTAAGTTAAAAGTCTTGCAGCTTCTATTTGAGTTGCCATTTCTGAAATCATAAACTGTATAGCCTGGAACTCTGAAATTGATTTACCGAATGCTTTTCTCTCTTTTGAGTATTTGATTGCCTCCTCCATGGCACTCTGGGCTATTCCTACTGCCTGGGCAGCAACCCCTATTCTTGAGGCATCAAGGGCAGTAAAGGCAATTTTTAATCCTATTCCCTCTTCTCCTAAAAGGTTTGATTCAGGGACAATGCAATCTTCAAGAAATAATTCTCCGGTCTTGGAAGACCTGATGCCCATCTTATCTTCAATTTTAGCTAATTTAAGACCAGGCGAATCTTTATCAATTATAAAAGCGCTAATGGATTTTGAGCCAGCGATTGGAGATGTTTTAGCCATTACAATGAATGCTCCTGCTATAGAACTTGATGTTATCCAGTTCTTTGTTCCGTTTAGAATGTATAAATTTCCTTTTCTCTCCGCCTTTGTTTGAATACCCTGAGCATCAGAGCCGGCACCAGGTTCAGTAAGAGAAAAAGCTCCAATAAAATCTCCTCTTCCAGCTGGTACTAAATATCTTCTTTTCTGGGCTTCACTCCCAAATTTAGCTATTGGATAACAAAAGGCACAATTGTGAACTGACAAAGTAATGGAAGTTGAAGGACATACCCTCGATATTTCCTCGTAAACAATACATGAAGAAACAAGGTCTAAATTACTTCCTCCATATTCAGATGGAACTGACATTCCCATGATGCCGAGACCTGCTAATTTTTTAAATATTTCTTCAGGAAACAGCCCTTTCTCCTCAAACTCTTTAACATTTGGCCTCATCTCTTTTTCCACAAATTCGTGTACCATCTCTTTTAAAAGCTCCTGTTCTTCGGTAAATTCAATTTTCATAATTATTCCCTTGATGGATGGTTAAAATTCTTAAATTCTTTTATTTAAATATTTTCCAATTTCTATCAAGGGATAAGTGTTTAAAACATCTTTTTTCTCAAGCCATCCTCTTCTTGCCACATAAACACCAAGCTTAATATAATCTAATTGATCTAAGATATGGGCATCTGTTCCGATTGCCATTTTTACTTCTAATTCTTTAGCCTTTTTGCAGAATATATCCCTTAAATCCAATCTTAAATGATATGCATTTATTTCAATGTTTGTTCTAGTATCTTTAGCAACTTTCAAGATCTCATCCATATCAAGCTCATAAGCCTCTCTCTCTCCTAAAAGCCTTCCTGAGGGATGAGCAATCAAATTAACATATTTATTCTTCATTGCCCTTACAATCCTTCGAGTTTGAGTTTTTATGTCCTGCTTAAATCCTGTATGGATCGCGGCAATTACAACATCAAGTTTTGAAAGGACATCATCGCTGAAATCAAGATTGCCATCTTTATCAATGTCAACCTCAATTCCTTTAAATACATAGAAATTTTTTTTCCGGAGTTTCTCATTCAATCTATCTATCTCATCAATTTGCTTGAAGAGTTCTTTCTCTGATAAACCTCCTGCCACTCCCAATGATTTTGAATGGTCAGTAATTGCTATGTATTCATATCCTCTTCCAATTGCAGTTTCAGCTATTTCTTCTATCGCATGGTGACCATCGCTCCATTTACTGTGAACATGTAAATCTCCTTTTATATCGGATAATTCAATAAGAACCGGGAGTTCTCTCTCAAGCGCTGCTTCAATCTCCCCTCTGTCTTCTCTTAACTCTGGCTCAATAAATGATAGTCCCAAAGTTTTATAAATTTCTATTTCTTCTCGTCCTCCTATTTTTTTACCTGTTTTCTCGTTGAATATTCCATACTCATTTATTTTCAGATTTCTCTCCCTTGCCATTTCTCTTAACCTGATGTTGTGTTCTTTTGATCCGGTAAAATATTGCAGAGCTGAACCAAATGAATCAGGCTCAACCACTCTTAAATCCACCTGAATTCCTTCCTCAGTTCTTATGGAAGATTTTGTAACTCCCTTTGCAATAATTTCTTTCGCCTCTGGAAGGGAGGTAAACTTATCCATAACCTTCCCAGAATTGGCAGAGGTTATAAGAATATCAATATCCTTTATTGTATCTTTTTTTCTTCTCACACTCCCTGCGGGGCTAATTTTTTCGATCTCTGGAAGAGATTGAAGAGCATTCAATATATTTGTTGTGATGCTTAGAGCCTGATATAGGGGTAATCTTTCTCTTCCTTTCTTTAATATTTCTATTCCTTTAAGAATATTCTCTTCAGTTTTTTCACGAATTCCTGGAAGGTTTCTGAGTTTATGCTCTTTAGCCATCCTCTCTAATTCATCTATACTTTGGATATTAAGATTTTCATACAAAATTTTGGCAGTTCTAGGACCAAGTCCTGGTATTGATAAAAGCTCTACCAATGAAGAGGGAACTTCTTTTCGTAACTCTTCTAATTTTCTGAGTGTTCCGGTGCTAAAAATTTCTTCAATTTTTTTTGCTAATTCTTTGCCAATTCCGGGTAAATCTTCTAATTGTTTCTTTTCAAGTAAGGTCTTCATATCTTCAGCAAGACTTTCTATATTAAGAGCAGCTTTCCTGTACGCTCTTATTTTAAAGGGATTCTCACCCTTTATCTCCAAAAGATCTGCAATTTCATTGAAGATTTTTGCAATCTGAGAATTGGTCATATCTAAAAAATTATTTATTCTTGAATAAAGGCGCTAATTTCTCATAAACAGTTGACACATCTGAAACAAGAACTTTTGTATTTCCGAAAATTGCCATGAAATTTGAATCTCCCTCCCATCTTGGAACCACATGGAGATGATAGTGCTCAAGCACTCCAGCTCCGGCAGATTTCCCTAAATTCATACCAATGTTAAACCCTTGCGGTTGAAATAATTTTTTAATGTTAGAGATCGAAGACTTCAAAAGTTCGAGCATTTCTTTCCCTTCTTCCTCAGAGCAATCTTCAAGAGATGAAAGATGCCGATATGGAGCTATCATCAAATGACCTGTATTGTAAGGATATTTGTTCATTATTATAAAATTATAATTTCCTCTGAAGAGAATAAAAGCATCCTCATCAGAGTTTAATTTCAAAGAATCACAGAATATACAATTTGGCATATTATGAGCATTTTTAATATATTCCCATCTCCAGGGAGCTAAAATATACTCCATCAATCAAAAAGTTTTTTTAAAAGTTTTCCTGGTTTGAAATATACTACAGTCTTTGAATCTACTTTAACTTTTTCTCCTGTTCGTGGATTTCTTGCAACTCTTCCTTTTTTTCTCTTTATATTAAAAGTACCAAATCCTCTTAGTTCTACTCTTTCATTATTCTTTAGGGCTTCTGTAATGTTTCTGAAAAATAAATTGGTTATTATTTCAGATTCTTCTTTATCGATATTAATTCTTTTTGAAAGTTCTGAAACAAGCTTTGCTTTTGTCATTTTCTTCCTCTTAACATTTATCTTATCTATTCTTTCCCTGATTTGATAGACTTTTAATTTGAGTATTCATAAAACTACCAAGAGTTGATTTCTTTTTACTCATCGAACTCTCGAGCTCGTGTTTCTCTTCGTTTCTGACTGCTGCCTTAAAACTCAATCCAATTTTCTTCTCTTGGGGGCTCATTTTTATTATCATAGCTTTTTTTATCTCGCCAATCTTTAAGTTTTTCAAAGCTTCTTCTCTATTTGCTCCATCTATTTCAGAAACATGAACTAGGCCATCAATGCCAGGCATTAACTCAACAAATACTCCAAAATTTGTGGTTCTCAGTATTTTTACATTAACTAAATCTCCTATTTTGTAATTTTTAAAAAACTCATGCCATAATCCTTCTTTTAATTGTTTTATTCCCAGAGAGAGTTTCTTTTCTTCCTTATTCAATTTCAATATTACTGCTTCGACCTTATCCCCTGGTTTTAAGACCTCCGAAGGATGAGAAATCTTTGACCAAGAAATATCGGATATGTGAATTAATCCTTCCACCCCATTTTCTATTTCTAAAAATGCTCCAAAATCAGTGAGATTTTTGATCCTTCCTTTAACTATCTGGCCTACTGTGTGAGAATTACAAAATTTTTCCCATGGAGATTCTCCCACTTGTTTTAATCCCAGTGAAATTTTCTTTTCCTCTTTTTTTATATCAAGAATAACTACCTCAATTGTATCGTTGGGAGAAAGAATTTTTTTAGGATTCTTAATTCTCTTATCCCAGCTCAAATCGGATAAATGAATCAATCCCTCCATTCCTTTTTCTATTTCTACAAAAACTCCAAATTCAGTTACGCCAACAACTTTCCCTTTTATTTTCTGACCTACTCTATAATTCCTATCAACAACATCCCATGGATTTGGAGTTTTCTGTTTATACCCAAGAGCAATTTTACCCTCATTTCTATTAATTTTAAGCACGACAACTTCGACTTCTTCTCCTCTACTAAATACTTCTGAGGGGTGACTTATTCTTCCCCATGAAATATCATTGATATGAAGAAGTCCCTCTACTCCTCCCAGGTCGATAAAAATACCCCAATTTTTAATCGAAGTAATCTTTCCTTTTACTAATTTTCCTTCTTTCAAGGTGTTGAATATAAAATTTTTCCTTTCCTCTTTTTCTTCCTCAACTAAAACTTTTCTGGAGACAACTACCTTATTATTTTTCTTATCAAGTTTTATTACTTTAAAATCAAGAATCTTTCCAATTAAATCTTCATCATTTTTTTTGGGCCTGATTTCAATTTGAGAATCTGGTAGAAAGACTGGGATACCCACATTTACTATATAACCATTCTTAACTTTCTGCTCAATTCTTCCTCTCACTGGAAATTTTCTATTATGAGCTTTCTCTAGCAACTTCCATCCAATAAGAAAATCTGCTTTCTTTTTTGATAGTGTCAGATATCCATCACGCAAGTCACTTCTTTCAATTGTTACTAAAATTTTATCCCCCTCTTTGTATCCAATTTCCTTCTTCCAATTAAAAAGTTCTTCAATCGGAATTATCCCATCCGCCTTAAAACCAACATTAACTACTGCTTCATCCTTAGAAATTTTTATAATTTTTCCTTTCAGAATATTTCCCTCAAAAATGTCCTTCTGATTGAACTCATATTTTTCAAGCAGTTCTTCCCAGTTAGAGAATCTACCTTCTTTTTCGATAAAGCCTTCTTTAACTTCTTCCATTTAAAAAACTCCCTTTTGCAGGCTGATCATCAAGCTGGTTTATTTTATCTATAAGAGCATCAATATCTTCATTGGGTGTTGATGCACCTGCTGAAATTCCTATTGATTTTTTTCCTTTTAAAACATTCAATGGAAGCTCATCAGGATTTTCAATTAAATAGGTCTCATCCCGTATCTTTTTACAGATGTTATAAAGTTTATTTGTGTTTGAGCTTGCCTTTCCTCCAAGAACGACCATAACATCAACTTCTTTTGCAATGGAAGCTGCTGATTTCTGTCTTAATGAGGTGGAATCACAAATTGTATTGAAAACCCTCAATTCTAAAGAGTTTTTCAACAAGATTGAAGCTATTCTTTCAAAAAGATTTTCATCCTGAGTTGTTTGAGCTATTAATGCTTTTTTATTTTTAAATGGAAGACCCATGGCCTCTTCCTCACTTTTTACAATCACTCCCATATCATTAAGAAATCCCTGAATACCTACAATTTCAGGATGATTTCTATCTCCTACTATTACTACCTCATATCCATCTTCATAAAGCCTCTTGGCTATCATCTGAGATTTTTTGACATAAGGACATGTGGCATCTATTATTTCAATTCCTTTATTTTTTATTTCTTTTAAAGATTGAGGAGAAATTCCGTGAGTTCTTATTATTGCAATGCCCGAATTCAAATCATCGATCGATTCACATACTTCAATTCCTTCTTCATTTAATTTTTTTACAACTCCAGGATTATGAATTAAAGGACCTAAAGTTTGTATTTTTTGATTTCTCTCTTTTCGAGTTTTCTTTACAATATCTAAAGCTCGCTTCACTCCATAACAAAATCCTGATTCCTGAGAAACAATTATGTTCATAGATATTAAATTAAAATATATATTACTGCATTAAAAATTGTCAACTTTTTTGGGGAACAAATTAAAGTCTTATGTTGGAATTATTTACTTATCAACTCTGAGAAAACATCTTCAAATGCTTTTAAAAATATTTTGGTTTCCTCTTCTGTTCCAACAGTAACGCGAATAGAATCTGGGGCATCAAAAGCATCTAAAGGCCTGACAATAACCCCCCTGTCTAAGAGTTTTTCGTATAAAATCTGAGCAGAAAAAGGAAGGTTTATCATCACAAAATTTGTGAAAGACCTCACATACTCAACTCCAAGTTTATCAAGGAACTTGTAAATCATCTCCTTTCCTTTTTTATTATTTTCCTTGCTTCTTCTCGCATGTTCATCATCCTCAAGAGCTGCCAGAGCGGCCTCCTGGGCAATTCTGCACGTATTAAATGGAGCTTTAACTCTATAAAGATTTTTTATTATTTCCGATCTTGAGATTCCATATCCAATTCTGAGCCCGGCCAATCCATATATCTTTGAAAAAGTTCTCAGGACTATTACGTTTCTTCCCTCTTTGACAAATTCAGTTCCATCAGGATAATCTCTGTCTATTGCATATTCGAAATAAGCCTCATCGATAACGATTATTACTTTATCTGGCAATTGATCGAGGAATTTTCTCATCTCACTCTTTTTTATCATAGCCCCTGTAGGATTATTTGGATTTGCTATCCATATTAACTTAACGCCAGGTTTTACATTTTCAAGAAAACTGCTAAGATCATACGAATAATCTTTCATTGTGGGTATTTTAATCAATCCTTTACTTCCACAAACTTCCTGAGTTGCAAGTTTATACATCAGGAAAGACTTCTCGGACATTATTGCTTTTTCATTAAAATTTAAAAATGAGTGCGCAATAATTTTAATCAATTCTGTTGTTCCAGCCCCGACAATAATCTGGTCAAATGGAAACCCTAACTTTTCTTCCAGTGTCTTTTGGAGGTAATAAGCATGGTCCTCAGGATAGAGATGGGAGTCTTTTAACACCCTTCTCATCGCCTCAACTGCTTTAGGAGACGGACCCAAAGGATTCTCATTGGAAGCTAACTTAATAACATTTTCAATGCCCCTCTCTCTCTGAAGTTCTTCAACAGGCTTTCCTGGAACATAGGGATGTATTTCCAGTATATGTTTTGGTATTAATTTATTCATCTATGACTCCTTAAAAAAATTATTTTTCCTCAATTATACTGGCAATTTCTTCTATAGAAGGTAAGTCTTCAATAGAATCTATCCCAAAATATTTGAAAAATTCTTTAGTTAAACCATAAAGAGAAGGTCTTCCAGGCGAATTCTTTTTTCCTACTATTCTTACCAATTTTTTATCAAGAAGGGTTCTTAACGGACTTGATGAATTCACCCCACGATAAAATGAAATTTCTGATAATGTTAAAGGTCCTTTGTATGCAATTGAAGCAAGGGTTTCTAAAGATGCCTGGGACAATTTTTGGAAATTCTTTGGCTTCGATACATTTCTTACCCATTTCTCGTACTCAGGATTAGTGTAAAATTCATACCCACCACCAATCTTTCGCAATACTATTCCTCTCTTATTATTGGAATAATCCTCTATAAGGGCATCGATCGCTCGCTCAACCTTAGTCGAATCATACTCGGAAAGAACATTCTTTATTTTTTCAACATTTAAAGGTTCATGAGAAGCAAAAATAAGTGATTCAATTATGCTTTTAATTTTTTCTTTTTCTAAAGTATCTTCCATCTTCTTTATTTAACCACACATGAATTTTATTAAAACTCTTTTTCTGCTTCGCAGTAACTACTCTTCTTCTTATCAATTCAAGAAGAGCAAAAAATGCAACAAATGCTTCTTCAAGGGAACTTCTACCTTCTATGTAAGATAGGAATTCTATGTATTTTTCAACTTTAAGAATCTGGAGTATTTCATCAATTTTTTCCTCTATCGAAAATCTTCTTCCCCTTACTATTAAAAACTCTTCCTGCTCTTTCTTCTTAAGGAGCTGAAAAAAACTTTTTGCTAAATCGTAGAGATTAATATCTTCAAGATAGAACTCATTCTCATCGAATTCAGGGGGGCTTTCTTTTTTAAAGAAAAGAGTATTTGCTATCTCCTTTTCTTTCAGAATGCTGGAAATGACTTTTATCTTATCATAATTATCGATTCTACTGATTAAATCTATTTCCTCCTCTTCTTTTTCTGACATCTCTTTATTTCTTGGCAGTAATTTTAGGGATTTAATATATATAAGAGTAGCTGCCCAGAGAAGAAAGTCGCCTTCCCTGCTTAAGTTTATTTTATCTTTTTTCTCTAAATACTCTAAGTATTCTCTTGTTATCTTTGAGAGAGAAACATCCCAGATATTTATTTTCTCCTTTTTGACAAGAAAAAGAAGTAAATCCAACGGACCTTCGAATATCTCAAGTCTAACCTGATAATCAGTGAGGGTATTGTCCACTATCTTATTCCAATTCTCTCTCTAACCTCTTCCATTGTGATCTTAGCCCTTTCTCTTGCTCTGCTTGCTCCCTCCAGGAGAATCTGATAAACAAGATCAGGTTTGATTGAAAACTTTAATCTTCTTTCCCTTACAGGGTTCAGGAATTCATTCAAATTTTTAATTAAAACCTTTTTGCAATCAATACATCCAATCCCGGCAGATCGGCAGCCATTCATTACCCAATCGATTTCTTCTCTATTCGAGAAAGCTTTATGATAATCAAACACCGGACAATCTTCAGGCTCTCCTGGATCAGTTTTCCTCTTCCTTTTCGGATCTGTTACCATCGGAAGAATCTTTCCTTCAATTTCTTCAGAAGAATCTTTAAGATAAATTGCATTTCCATAACTCTTGCTCATTTTCCTTCCATCTGTTCCGAGTAATCTTGGAATCGGGGTAAGATAGGCCTCTGGCTCCGGAAAAACATATCCATAGAAATTATTGAATCTTCTTACTATCTCTCTTGCAAGTTCCACATGGGAAACCTGATCTTCTCCAACGGGAACCAGCTCAGCTTTATAAATTATTATGTCTGAAGTCTGAAGAACTGGATATCCAAGGAATCCATATGTGTTTAAATCTCTGTTTGAAATCTGTTGTTGCTGGTCTTTATAAGTGGGAACTCTCTCAAGCCAGGGAACAGGAATTATCATCGAAAGCAGAAGATGAAGTTCTGAATGTTCCTTTACCTCCGATTGATTAAACATTACACATTTCTCTGGGGCAAGACCTACTGAAAGCCAGTCAAGAATTATATCAGATATCCACTGTTTTATCTCTTTTGCATTTTGATATTCCGAGGTTAGAGCATGCCATGTGGCTATTTCAAAAAAACATTCATATTCATCCTGAAATCTCACCCAGTTCGATAAAGCACCAACCCAGTGACCAAGATGAAGAGGACCTGATGGTCTCATACCACTAAGAACTACCTTTTTCATCTGAATAAGTTTATCATTTATGATACATTTTTTCTATTTAAATGAGAAGGACTTTCAAGACAATTCTTATAACTGGAGAAAGGACAATACGAAAAATTAAATCTATAACTCCAAGATAGAGGAAAAGAAATAGAATCAGAAATCCGTAAGGAAAAATCTTTTGATACTGAAGATATAAATTTCTTGGAAGGAGGCCTAAAAGAACATTGCTCCCATCAAGAGGAGGAATCGGAATCAAATTAAAGATTGCAAGGGTAAGGTTTATAAAAAGCATGGTAAAGGCAAGAATAGCTAAACCTTTTGCTAAATAAATTCCTGAACTCAGTGAAACACTCTTTGTAAAATAGCTCGTCAGGAAAAAAGCTATTGATGGATCAATCTGTTTTAGAATTATCAAAACTAAAAAGGAGATAAAAGCAACTCCAAGGTTTGAAAGGGGACCTGCTGCAGAAATCCACATGTTATCCCTGATCGGATCTCTCAAATATCTGGTATTTACCATAACTGGCTTAGCCCAACCAAAGATGGGAGCTTTCAGAAATGCCAAAAGAAGAGGAAAAATAATCGTTCCAATAATGCTTATATGAGCAATCGGATTAAGAGTAATCCTTCCCATCATCTTTCCAGTTGGATCTCCAAATTTATATGCTGTCCAGGCGTGAAAACTCTCATGAACAGAAAGAGAAAAAAGTACTACAGCAAAAGAAATAATTATATTAATTATATCCATTATTTATAACCTCTTTTGAATAATTCTTTATAATATAAAAATTATTTCATTTTTTCCAATATGTGTCAAAGATTTTTTATTAATAAAGAATTGAGAGGTCAACCATCTCTTTCGCTCAGAAGTTCTCTCTCATTATAGTTTAAGAGTGATCAGGAAGGGTGACTCCGAAAACACGCTGTATTTTCCCCAGTCCCGCACTAACTTATTATTACCTAATACAAACGCATTGAATAAATTGTAGGGCAACCCTTTAGAGCCTGCCCCAAACTTGATTCGGGGGTTGCTTAATGCAAGGCTAAAGCCTTGCCCTACATGTAACAATATTTTATGCGTTTGCTATAAATTAAGGAATTCATAATATCTCTACTTCAATCACTTAATTTTTTTGGAATAAATAAAGTTAGTGCGGGAGCACTCATGCTTCGCTCCCCCTCACTTATCCCGCTCCGCATTCGTGACGGTTTTCAGGAACCTTCGGTTTCTCCGCCACCCTTCCTGCTCACTCTTTTATGTTTAGAATTTATTCTCTATTAAGTATTAAGATGCTCGTTGATATGTCGTTCAGGAGATGGTTGACCTCTCAATTTAAATACATATTTAAATATAAAAGATTGACCAATCCGCAGATAAAAGTTAAAATTGATAAACGTTGAGAGGCATTGATGAGTGAGAAAAAAGACTATAAAGAAACTTTGAACCTCCCAAGAACAGATTTTCCAATGAAAGCTGATTTGCCTAAAAAAGAACCTGAAATATTAAAATTCTGGGATGAAATCTCTGTATACAAAAAAATAATTGAGATAAGAAAGAAATCACCTTTATTTATTCTCCATGATGGTCCTCCTTATGCAAATGGCCATATCCATCTTGGGACAGCTTTGAATAAAATCTTAAAGGATTTCATCATAAAATCAAAAACTATCAGCGGTTTTAAGTCACCATATCTTCCAGGATGGGATTGCCACGGGCTTCCTATAGAACATAAGGTTGACCAGATTTTAGGAGAAAAAAAGAAAAAAATGAAAATCCCTGAAATTCGTAAGGAATGTGAACTCTACGCAAAAAAATTTATAGATATTCAGAGAGAAGAATTCAAAAGACTGGGTGTTTTTGGAGAATGGGATAATCCATACCTTACGATGAATCCATCTTATGAGGCTTCAATCATAAATTATTTGGGAGAATTTTTTGATAAAGGATATATCTACAGGGGGAAAAAACCTGTTCTCTGGTGTTTCAATTGCATAACCGCCCTTGCTGAAGCAGAGATTGAATACCATGAACATGCATCTCCTTCGATATGGGTTAAATTTCCTCTTTCCTCGGATCTATCTGAAAAATTTCCGACTATTAAAAACAAAAAAATATATGTTCTTATCTGGACAACAACTCCGTGGACTCTTCCTGCAAACCTTGCGATTGCTTTCCATCCTGAATTCGATTATTCAATATTTGAACTCGGAGGAGAGACTTTTATCGCAGCTAATAGACTAATACCTGAAATCACAAAAAAAGCTGAGGAGAAACCTTATAAAGAAATCCTCAATTTTAAAGGAAAAGAAATAGAAGGATTTAAAGCCCATCATCCATTCTATGAAAGAGAATCTATATTTGTACTTGCTTCATATGTCACTCTTGACCAAGGTACTGGTTGTGTTCATACAGCTCCGGGGCATGGAGAAGAAGATTTTCTTACAGGCCTTGAATACAATCTTGAAATTTATAATCCCGTTGATGAAAAAGGTAAATTCAAAAAAGATGTTCCTCTTGTTGGTGGTAAAAATGTGTTTGAAGCGAATCAGTTAATAGTTGAAGAGCTAAAAAAAAGAAATTATCTCTTTTACGAGGAAAAAATAGAACATTCATATCCTCACTGCTGGAGATGTAAAAATCCTTTGATTTTTAGAGCAACAGAGCAATGGTTTATCTCGATGGATCACAACGACTTCAGAAAAAGAGCTCAGGAAGCAGTAAAAAAGGTAAAATGGATTCCTGAATGGGGAGAAGAAAGAATGATTAACATGCTCTCATTCAGCCCCGACTGGTGTATTTCCAGACAGAGAATATGGGGAGTGCCAATCCCTGCTTTTTACTGCACTGAATGTGGAAATATAGCTGCAAACAAAGAGACTATAAAAAGAGTGGCAGAAATTTTTGGAAAAGAGGGATCAAATTCCTGGTTTGAAAAAGACCCAGAGTACTTTCTTCCTCAGAATTTCAGATGTGAAAATTGCAATTCCTCCAGTTTCAGAAAAGAAACTGACATTTTAGATGTGTGGTTTGAGTCTGGCTCATCCCATTCTGTTCTCGAAGAGGATGAAAATCAGAGATGGCCAGCTGATATTTACATCGAAGGAAATGACCAGTATCGAGGATGGTTTAATAAATCTCTTCTTGTAGCATTGGGAGTTAAAGGTGCATCTCCTTTCAAGAATGTCATAACTCATGGATGGGTTCTCGATGAACAGGGAAGAGCTATGTCAAAATCTCTGGGAAATGTCATCTCTCCTCAGGATATAATTGAAAAAAAGGGCGCAGAGATTCTCAGATTATGGGTGGCTATGGTTGATTTCAAAGAAGATATAAGGCTCGGAGATGAAATTTTGGAAAGACTCATAGAGGCATACAGAAAAATAAGAAATACTTGGAGGTTTATGATAGGAAATCTTTATGATTTTAATGTAGAAAAAGATACAGATGAAAAAAGTTATGAGCCCTTAGATAGATACATTCTTCAAAGAAAAAATACAATAGCGAAGAAAATTTTGAAATCATACGATGATTACCAGTATCATTCAATATTTCATGCTGTGTACAATCTTTTCACAATAGACCTCAGTTCTTTTTATCTTGATGTAATAAAGGATAGGCTTTACTGTTTTCATCCTTTGTCTTCAACGAGAAAAGCAGCTCAGGCTGCCATATTCGAAATATTGAAAGATACTTTAATCATAATGAGTCCAATACTTCCTTTTACAACAGAAGAAGCATGGAAATTCATTCCGGATTTTAATGGCAAGGAAATCTCAGTTCATTTAAATACAATGCCAGATTTTGAAAAAGAGTGGCTCTCTAATAAAGAAGAAAAGGAATGGGAACTTCTAATTTCATTAAGAGATAGGGTTTTAAAATCAATTGAAGAATTAAGAAGGTTGAAACAAATCGGAAATTCTTTAGAAGCAGATGCTTTTATACAATCTCCAGAAAAAAATAAAAATTTTTTTGAAAACTATAAAAATTATCTCCCTGACATATTTCTTGTTTCAAACGTGAAACTAAATTTTGGAAACTTTGAAGAAATCTTAATCGATGTAAAAAAATCTGAAGGAAAAAAATGCAGTAGATGCTGGAATTATAAATCAGATACAGGTAAATCTCCTGATTTCCCTGATTTATGTCCTCGTTGTATAAATGTTATCCAGACACTATAAATCCATGAAAAAGAATGCCCTATATTTTCTTATAATCTCAGTTGCTTTTCTTTTAGATCAAATCACTAAGATATTAATACAGAATAGTTTAACAATGTATGAAACAAGGGTAATCATAAAAGGACTTTTGAATTTCACCTATGTTTTAAACAGGGGAACTATCTTTGGCTTTTTCTCTAACGCAACCCATGGAGCAACAAGATTAATTACTTTCTTATCCATTATTGCAATCGGATTTGTAATCTACATTTTTATAAAAACTCCCCTTGAACAAAAAACAATTAAGGTGGCTCTTTCTCTTATTCTGGGAGGAGCTTTTGGAAACCTATGGAATAGAATTTTTAATCTCTGGGTTATTGATTTTATTGACCTTCATTATAAAAAATTCCACTGGCCAACCTTTAATTTAGCTGATACATTTATAACCATAGGAGCTTTCATAATTGTATTGGACATATTATATATAAAAAGAAAAAAAACCAGGAGAACTGATTGCACCCTGTCCTGATAAAAATAGGCTCTTTAGAAATTCATACCTATGGATTTCTCCTTGCAATAGGATTTCTTTTAGGTATATGGATTCTTTCCTATAACGCAAAAAAATTTGGACTTTCATCAAAAAAAATGGTTGATTTTGTCTTTTATGTCCTTATTATTTCTTTAGTTGGAGCAAAATTATTTCTTTTTCTCAGCGAATTTCAATTCTACATAACAAATCCAAAAGAAATTTTAAATCTTCTTCGTGCTGGAGGTCATTTTTATGGAGGGCTTATTTTTGGAATACTGTTTTCTGTATGGCATCTCAGAAAAAATAATCTTCCGGTTTTAAAAACAGGCGATATAGTCGTTCCTTCCTTAGCCCTTGGTCATGCCTTCGGTAGACTCGGATGTCTCTCAGCAGGCTGTTGTTATGGAAGGCCCAGTAATTTATTTTTATCGATTATTTTTTCAGATCCATTAGCCTCTCAAAATACAGGAGTTCCATTGGGAATTCCTCTGTATCCAACCCAGCTTATTGAGGCTATATTCAATTTTCTAAACTTTGGCTTTTTATTTTTCCTTTTAAAAAAGAGAAAATATGATGGTCAGGTTTTCTTTTTTTACATAATCAATTATTCTGTTGCAAGATTTGTATTAGAATACTTTAGAGGAGATCCAGACAGAGGATATTTAATTACAGGCACATCTGCATTCACCTCATTTTCTATTCCGCAGTTTATAAGTTCCATAGGAATTATTGCCTCTCTTTTATTTTTCTTTTACTTCAGGAAAAAATAAAAAGTTGAATCAAAAAATTTACAGGCTAAATGTTAATCATAACGAACAGAACATGAGATTGGATTTATTTATCTCAAAAAAAATCCCAGAAATCTCTCGATCAAAGGCAAAACAACTAATTCTTGAAGGAAAAGTTTTAATAAGCAATCAGATTATGAGAAAAGCTGATCACAGGGTAAAAACCAATGAATATATTCAAGTACATCATGAAGAAAAAGATACAGATGAATTAATCCCTCAAGATATTCCATTAAAAATTATATATGAAGACAATTCAATAATTGCAATAGATAAACCTTCTGGAATGGTGGTTCATCCAGGTGCAGGTAATATTTCTCACACTCTTGTCAATGCTCTAATCTTTTTAAGGCTTGAGATAAAAAGTGTTGGACATGAAAAAAGGCCAGGAATCGTTCACAGGCTTGACAAAGAGACCTCTGGTATAATTGTAGTTGCAAAGAATCAGAAGACTTATTTAGCTCTTCAGAATCAATTTAGAAAAAGAGAAATTTCAAAAGAATATCTTGCGATTATTCATGGTAATCTACAGGCAAAAACAGGGAAGATTGATTATTCTCTCGGAAGAGATTTAAGGGATAGAAAAAAAATATCTCCAAAAACAAAAAAAGGAAGGGAAGCTTTAACCTTTTATAAAATCCTCGATGAAAAAAAAGGATTCTCCTTTATAAAGCTGACTCCAAAAACAGGAAGAACTCATCAGATAAGGGTTCATCTCTCTTCGATAGGAAGTCCCATTTTAGGAGACAAAAAATACGGAAAAAAGAAAGACA
The DNA here is from genome assembly GCA_040756905.1 of Acidobacteriota bacterium. NCBI lineage: Bacteria > Pseudomonadati > Acidobacteriota > Acidobacteriota bacterium. The sequence continues at coordinate 19,081 of JBFLYD010000068.1, read as the reverse complement.
CTTTTCCCCGTATGGCACTCCATTCTTATTCCATAGAATTTTTTCATCCTGAAAAAAAGGAAAAAGTAAAACTTTACTCTCCCCTTCCCTCTGAGTTAAAAGAAATCTGGGATAGACTATAACATAAAAATTCTCACATTTAAAAAAGAAAAAAGTAGATGGGGTACTTTTTTCTATGTCAGGGTCGTCTCTTCCCTTTAGATTTCAATCTAATTTAAAGCCGCGCTTTACTTTCGAAAATTATCAGTCCTGAGCTTATATTTTTTGAGAAATCTGTATAATGTGCCCTTTGGAAGTTTCGCTTCCTTTGCAGCCTCCGAAACATCACCCTTGAATCTTGTGAGTAATTTCTCCAAATATTCTCTTTCAAACTTCGCCATTTCATGAGAACGGAGTTCAAAAAATCCTGAAATTCCTTGATTTTGAACTTTTTCCTTTCCTGCCAGTACTGCAATTTCATTGGGAATATCGCTTAGCTTGATATACTCATTCTGAGTTAATATTATTCCTCTTTTAATAATATTCTGAAATTCCCTTACATTACCAGGCCATGAATAATTTAAAAGCACTTCCTTTACATCCTTATCAACACCTTTTATTGGTTTTCCTATCTCTCTTGAATAGCGATCAACAAAATACTCTGTTAACAATTCTATATCCTCTCTTCTCTCTCTGAGAGGCAGAACATATATTTTAACGACATTTATACGATAATAAAGGTCTGCACGAAACCTTTTTTCTTTGACTTCTTCATCAATATCCCGATTAGTTGCCGCTATAACCCGTACATCGACTCTTTTCTCTTCCCTTGCTCCTATTCTTCTAAAACTTCTCTCCTGTAAAGTCCTTAGAAGTTTAGCCTGCAATGAAAGACTGAGTTCGCATATCTCATCTAAAAAGAATGTTCCTTTATGGGCAAATTCAAGAAGTCCCATTCTTGAGGTTGATGCATCAGTAAAAGCTCCCTTTTCATATCCAAAAAATTCGCTTTCCATTAAATTCTCAGGTATCGCGCTGCAGTCCACAGGAACAAATGGTCTATCTTTTCGATTGCTTCGAGTATGGATACTTCGTGCAATCAACTCCTTACCTGTTCCACTCTCCCCTATCAGCAATACATCAGAATCAGTTGGAGCTACTTGATTAATAAGTTCAAAAATTTTTTGCATTGGTTGGCTTTTCCCCACTATATTATCAAACTTATATGTTTGCTCGAAATGTCTTCTGAGAAAAACATTTTCTTCTCTTAAATATTTTTGCTCAAGAGCACGCTTCACTACAACCCGAATCTGTTCTGGAGTAAAGGGCTTGATGACATAATCATAAGCTCCAAGTTTTATTGCTTCCACTGCAGTTTCAACAGTGGGATATCCTGTTATCATACAAACCATCGTTTCGGGAGAGATCTCCAGGACTTTTTTAAGAAAGCTTATTCCATCCATCTCCGGCATCTTTAAATCCACAAGCACGAGAGCCCAGTCATTTTTATTTAACATTTCCAGGGCATTTAATACATTCGCTTCAGTTGATACGCTCAGATCTAATCTCTTTAAAGCATCCTCGCAGACCTCAAGCATATCAGGTTCATCATCAACTATGAGGACTTTTGGAATCTTCATTTCTTAACTTTTAATTTTTTTCTCCCGTATAAACTTGTTCACCTCTTGCACAGGGAAGAAAAATATGAAACCTGCTTCCCTTTCCAAGGGTTGATTCAATCCTGATTTTTCCATTATGATCTCTGATTATTCCATCGCATATGGTAAGGCCCAGTCCCGTGCCTTTTTTACCCTTGGTTGTAAAAAATGGCGTAAAAATTAACTCTTTGTGCTCGGACGGAATACCTTTTCCAGTATCAGCGATCTCAATTTCCACATCTTCAGTGGTCTGATTATTCATATATCCTGAACGAGAAGTTCGAACCATAAGTTCTCCACCATCTGGCATTGCATCAACAGCATTATTTACAATATTGATGATAACCTGTTGTAATTCATTAAAATTTCCAATAATTCTTGGAAGATTGCCTTCTAAATCAAATTTTAAAGAAATCCGTTCAATTTCAACTCGCGATCGTATTAAATTAAAACTTTCCTCTATAACTTTATTTATATCAAGGGGTTCTTTTTTATTCACCGATGGACGTGCAAAACTCAAAAGACCAGTTATAATAGTTGCAATTCGTGCTGCATGTTTGTCTATTTTCTCAATGTCTGAGATTACCTTTTCTGATAGATGTTGTCGAAAATCTGAAAGCAATGTTTTTGTTTTCATTATTATGATACCAATTGGATTGTTTATTTCATGGGCAATATTTCCCGCTATTTCTCCAATCGCTGACATTTTTGCAGCCTGGACAAGTTGTGAGGCTATCTCTTTTTGCTTTTTGATTTGAGTGCGCAAATTTTCAGCAAGGGATGTAGCAAATAATGTTGAAACAAACATCACCATGATAAAAACCCCTAAAATTCCAAACGTATAAAGGGGATCATGGGAGGCATGTTTATCTTCATAATGAGGAAAGACTTCCAAAGTATAGTGTGGTAGAATATGAGAGTATTCAAGAATAGAAAGAGTGGCAAAAAAAACACATGCCATAACTGTTACTTTATATGCATCACTTTTAGATAGAAGTATACTCGCTATAAATACATGAAATACATATAGCATGAACAATGGATTTTCAGCACCACCGGAATGATGCAATATGCCTGTCAAAATAAAAAGGTCAGAAATAATCTGAATAAAAAGTTGTAAACGGGTTGAGATCTGCTTTTTTGATAGATAAAGAAAAATACCATTACTAATTCCTATAGAAACAGTAAAAATGGTTAAAGGTACACGGCATGTACTTTCTTTGACAACACCAAAAATGTACACACCCCATAAACAAAAAATCAATGCAAGGGCAAAAGCTATCCAGCGAAGCTCTATAAACCAGCTTATCATCATGGCTTCAGTTTCAAACAATTTCTCTTCCAGTTTATGGGTTCGTTCTTTTATAATCATTGCTTTTTTTTCATTATACATTATCTTTTTAGATTTATACAAAATTTGAAAGTGCAAAGCAACGAATTTCATGGAGCTTGCTGTTAGTAGCTTAGATTTACCCTCTTAGAAAACCCTGCCCTTTATGGCGGGGATGATATAAATAAAGTTTTAGTTCCTTATAGAAAGGGCGGGGTTAAAGCCCCGTCCTTTCCAACGGGGTTTACTTTATCAGAAACTCTATTTCTGAAATCAGATCTTCCTTTCTCCATTCAGTGCCCAAGAAATATTTTCTCAAAATACCATTCTGGTCAATCAAAGATACTACAATATTATGCTCAAATATTCCGTTAGACGCCTCCCGATAATATATGTTAAATGCCCGACTGAGGTTTGCAATAGTCTGAGGGTCTCCAGATGCAAACCTGAAGAAAGTATAATCCACATCATATTGAGAAGCATATTCTTTTAGCCTATCCGGTGTATCCCATGATGGATCGAAGCTGATTAATATAAATATGACTCTATTAAAACCTCTATTAATCAATAAATCTTTAGTTCTAACAAGTTTTTCGGTTACTGAAGGACACATTGAAGGCACATTGCAGCGAGTATATATAAAAGCAAGACACAAAATATTCCCCTTAAGATCAGAGATAAAGAATTCACGACCATCCTGATCCTTAAGAATTGCATCAGGAATCAAATCACCTGGTTTCAGGGCATAAAAGGATTTCGAATGATAAATCCCCCGAATTATTAAAATGCCAAAGCTTATAATCAGACCGATAAAAAGTATGTAAATTGCCTTCTTCATTCTTCTTCCTCCCATGGCTGTAAAGTTAGAAGATAAGCAATAATAGCATCTATATCAGAATCTGATAACAGTTGTTCCCATGAGGGCATCAATAGCGGTGGCATCGGTCCCTCAGGATCTTTCTTTCCAGGGAGACTTCCTTTTTTAATAACATCGCGGATTGCTTTATATTGAGCCAGTACAACATTATAACGTGGAACAGGAAGCTCTGAAATTTTCTCTAAATCGATCCCCCTCTCGAGTAATTTCACAATTTCATCTGCATCTTCCTTATCAAATAACATCATCCTTTCAGATAAAATATTTAAAGCAGGAATAACATTTTTCACATAGTTCCAGTTTTGAATACCGCCTTCTCCATTTAATCCATGGCAGGTGAAACAGCCTTTTTGACGATATAACCATTTCCCGTATTCAACTGGTCTTGCATCAGGTGGAGGAGGTTTTTCAAGCCAGTACTTCCCAAAATTTAAACTTTTTGACGGTAAAGATTGGTTTGATTGAGTATCCCTGCCAAGCACAACTATTTCTCCTCGCATCCCGAAGTGAGGTCCACCGCACATTGTAGTACAGTAGTATTCAAAAATACCTACTTTTTCTGGTATTACTTTTATCTCAACTACTTGGCCTGGATATACATCTACAGGTCCTATACCAAGTCCAGGAGAATAAAAAGCATGAATTACATCAGCGCTCTTTAAACGTAGTATTATTTCCTGTCCTACCTGCAATACCGGTCGTGCTGGAGAATATTTCCGATACCAGTAGTTCCCCCCACGAACCTCCTCATCAGTCCATACTCCTTCCTCAAATACACCGGTAATGGTTATAACTCTATTTCCCTTTTGGAAATATCTTTTTACAGATTCAGATTCATATGACAATGGAAATAAAATACTTCCAATGATGCATAATACAACTACAAGAATTGCAAGAAACTCCACTATTTTCTCTCTTTTATCTTTCATTGCTTTACCCTGCATATAACCTCAGGAAAAACAAAACAATTCCTGTGAGAAGTATTGCCACAGGTGCAAAACCTCTTATTGCCTCTGAACGGCTGCTGTAAAGTTGTAAAGCATGGATGTATCCTTTTTTAAGGGAATAATACAACCCGATGAGAAGCAAAGAAACCTGGATGTATGGAGTCCAGTGAGGAATAACTGGAGTCCACTTAATATTTGCAGTTCCGAATAGATTCCATCCCCACCCAAATGGGTCCGAAAGAACCATCAGTATATATGAACCATTAACCAGGATAAGAGGAAAGCTGAATGCTATCCAAGCAAGAAGACCCAGAGGAACAAGGGGATAGGCAAAATTGAGAAACATTTCTTTAAATGAAGGAGTATTTGAACCTGAGAGCTTCCTTCCTGTATAAACAGCAAGATAATAGATACCGGGCATCAAAAGCAGTGCTGATATCCACAACATTATTCCATAGGCAATAAACCCAGCCAAGTCCCATTTCTCGGTTATGTTAGCCCAATCTTTAAAAAAAGACCATGGGCCTAAATAAATAAGGGAGTAAGCTATAGCCAGTGTTAGCATAATAAAAGCCTTCCATGCCTCATCATATCCCTTAAGCTTCGTATCTGATGCAAATGGCCTCAAGTTTATTGTCATATTATCGTAGGGGCATGTTTTAAAACATTCCATACAGAGACCACAATAGTTGTTCCGGTCCAGCTTACTCGGATAAAGCATCCAGGGGCATCCCCAACCCTTGTCATTTCCTGCAAGACATCCTTTATCCTTACATCTCACGCATACATCATAATCTTTAGATCGAACTTCAACCATAGAAGTCATAGAATAAAGACTTAGAAATCCACTAACAGGACACACATAATTGCAAAAAGCCCGCTGTCGGTAAATCTGGTGCATAACTGTAGCAATTAAAAAGAGAGACCCCAGCACAAATACGCTTACGATCGGGCGAGTCAGGAACAGAGCACTGAATGTACATAGAGCTAAAAATCCTATATTTTGAATCCAGATGTTTGAGAGGACTTTTGGCCATCGAAGGTTTAAACCAAAGTACCGATTCCTTCCAACTGTTATACCAGGTCCTTCTTTCTTTTTAGGGTCAATGCCACGGGCACGTATTAGAGCTCTCCTCTGTAACCATTCTCCAAAAAAGGGAAACGGACAGACTGTACACCAGATACGGGAAAAAAATGGAACCATTAAACTGATTAGAAGAAACCACCAGAGAATCCAGACAAAAATGATTATAATATTTCGATTCCCCACAGGACTTCCGAATGTTCCAGCAGTAAGGAAAAATAAAAATAAAAAAAGGTTGGGTAAGATTACTGCGAATTGAAACCATCGACGTTGACACAACCATTTTAAAGCTGGAATTTTTTTAAAAAGATCAATCCGCATGTTTTATTCACCATTGACATTACCGGAATTCTCCCTCTTCAAAAGGGCTATAAAAAATCCTCCTATAAGGATACCTATCGCAAGCCCAAAACTTGTGGGCAGCAATCGATTTGGCCTTACTATCAATTCACCTAACATGAATGGATGCATATATCCGCATGTCTGAGAACATCTGTAACGGAATTTTCCTTCGCGCTCAGCAATAAACACAACTTCCTCCACATTTTTAGATTTCCCCGGCTGACTTGGTTTATGCAATTCAACTTTAGATTGCAATGGAGTGATAATAACATCAAGGTCATATCCTTCAAGGTAGAAACCATGAATTACATCCTCGGATATAAATCGTAGCCTTATAAGGTCACCACGGTTAACTCTTATAATTTCAGGGTTATAACCATATCTAAAAGCGCGGATAGTGATATCCCTCTTTTTAGGATTTAAATTCATGTTTCCTGCAAAAAATCCTATAAGGCCTGAAACTATTACAATTAAAATGAAAATTAGAATTTGAATTATCCGGTTGCGCATGATTATATCTTTATTGACATTTCCTTTTTATAACTCGATCAATAGTTTTGTCTCCGTTTCTGCTTCTATTTTCACCTCATATTGCTTCTCAAGCTGTCTTGGCTTAAATCGTTCATGCCAGACTTTCAGCTTCCAGGTTCCTGGCGGAATATTGGGAATTTTAAAATTTCCTTCGGGATCTGTTATCGAAAAGAATGGTGTCTTAACAACTATTATATACGCAACCATCTCAGGATGAAGAGAACAAAGTTGGGTATATGCTCCAGAATTCTTGAATGTATAACTTCGCTTCAGTCCTTTACCCCACGTACCTAAATCATACTTTTCTCCATCGGGAGAGAATACATTATGCTCCATGTCATCACTGTTGAGAAAATTAACCGTTGTACCTGCAAGGATTGGAAGAATTCGAGGTATAAATTCCTTTCCTTTTTGATCCATTTCAACTGGCTTTTTTGGAGGGTCGAACTTCATCCCTGTTATTTCTTCGATATAAACCACTGCTGGATATTTATTTACATATTTATATTTTATAGTTCCAGCTACTGTACCTCCTTTTTCTTCTCCCGAAACAGTTAAAATAATGCTATGCAGTAATAAAATTGAAAGAAATATCTTTATAGATTTCTTCATCATGTTCCTCCTCATTAATAAATAATTTATTCAATTTATTTTTTTCTTAAAAAATCTTTTGGATTTCACTAAATTTAAAAAATTTTCCTGATTAAAACCCAAAGACTAGGCGCACATTAAATATATCGGTTTTACCAACTCCCTTGGTATAGAGAGTAGCTTCTGTAATTAACCTTATGTTTGCTCTGATCGTCCAGCTAAGTCCCACAATTACATTAGTCTGATCAATATCGGTGACACGATAGTCTGTAGGTTCATCAAGCTCTAAGGACTCATATCTTGCCTCTGCAATAAGCCATGGAAATATATAATAATTAGCCTCAACAAACCATGTTCTTGAATCCACACTCTGAGCGCTCAATCTACCATATGGGTCCTTATTTTCTCCTATGAGATATCCTCCTGATAGATGTAGATTCTGATAGTTCCAGCGTGCGCCTATTCCATACCGGTTAAAACTATCCTTAACTTCACCAATCACATGGGCTCTACCGAAATAGGCAAAAGCAGCCAGTTCAAATGAATTATCTATCCAGAAACCTGTTGGCTTCACACCTATTGCCTCTTTGGTAGCCTCTTCCGTTGGAGCTGAGCGATCGAAAGGTGTTCCTCCTAATTTAAAACGTATTGTTCCATAACTATCAAAGCCTCCTTCAGGGTCAACCAATCCTGCACTGTAATAAAAACCACTACCTAAAATTCCATTAATTTCAAATCCTGGCTTTCCACCTCTTAATCTAAACCTGTTCTCACTTCCTGGCATACGCCAGTTATTATAAAGATAATGGGTTTTACTTAATCTCAGATGGTCAAAAGCAACTGGTAAAGGATTAATTTCAAAAGAGCCTATTCTAAAATTAACAGTTCTTCTATCAGAATTGAATACATTGTAGAAGCCAACCCAGGCTTCTGCTTCCACCTCTCCCTCTTCGATCTCTACTTCTGCAAAAAAAGGAACATCGTCTCCCATTGTGCCAGCCATGAAAATTTCAACCTCATGGGGAAATTCCAGCTCCATTTCTTTTTCCTCTCCTTCCAACGGTTGATTCACATCTGACATGATAAAAGCAGATAGAGGAAAAGAACCTGGTATGGCTCCAGGCCATATTGCGTCCGGCCAGACTTTCTTCCAAGGAGTTGCTCCTAAAGAAACAGGCTTTTCCTTTAAGTACTCTTCATCCCCTTCAGGAATCTGATACCCATTGAGTCGAAAACTCTCTCCGAAAGCTGTAAGTTTGGGAATAGCCACATGACAGGTGGAACAACTTGTCTCATATTTCCTGGAAAATGTGGGAAGAGCTTGAACTAATTGAGAAAAACAAATAATAAACAAAAGAATCAATACAATCGAAATACTGGATTTTTTCATTTCATCTCCTTTCAATTGAATTGAAATTATCAAAAAACTCTTGATAATTTTCTTTTAATCGCAATATTTTTAATAAATCAATGATTGTCATTTCTTGAGCTTCCATAAAACTATATGCAAAAATCATTCCAATACTTTGAGCTATCCTTTATATGAGCGAAATCCCTTGTAAATAATGGAAGAACAGTAAATTAAAAAATTGAAGGAGATACTTAAATAAAGTTTGATTTTTTAAAAAAATAAGAAAAGATTAACTAAGAAATTACAAAAAATTAATTTAATTTATTAATTATCAATAATATACAAAAATTCACAAATTTGTGACTTAATTCCCAAAAATATGAATTTTAACATTATTTAGTATCTTTAAAGATCTGGATCATCTGAGAATGGATTTTTCCATTGGAAGCCAAGACTTCTTTAGAATACATATCAATTTCACTACCATTGAAATCAGAAACCATTCCATCTGCTTCTTTCACTATAAGAATTCCTGCTGCGACATCCCATGGAGAGAGCTTTATCTCCCAGTATCCATCGAACCTTCCACATCCCACATAGCACATATCAAGGGCAGCTGAACCACATCTTCTTATAGCCTGAGCTCTTAAAGCGAACTTTGAGAAATAATTTAAATTATTTTCATCACTCTCTCTTATGTCATATGGAAATCCTGTTGCAAGAAGACTTTCACTCAGTGAAGAAACAGAAGAAACTTTAATTCTCGAGCCATTAAGATAAGCGCCTTTTCCTTTTTCTGCCCAGAAAAGTTCATCGAGAATCGGATTGTAAACAACTCCTAAAACAATTTCTTTATTTTCTTCAAGGGCAATGGAAACAGAAAAAATAGGAAAATTATGGGCATAGTTTGTGGTTCCATCTAAAGGGTCAATTATCCATCTAAAATTAGAAGAGGAATTTTCTTCAAGGTTCTCTTCTGATAAAATCCCATGCTCAGGGAAATTTCTGTTAATTTCTTTTTTTGTAAAATCCTGGGAGACAAAATCAGCTTCTGTAACTAAATTTACAGCGCCTTTATAATCAACATCCTCAACTTTTCCAAATCTTTCTTTTAGTATTAATCCTGCTTCTTTAGCTATTCTTTTTCCAAACTCTAAATAACTTTCTATCATTTCAACCACTTCTTAAACCATTCGTGTAGAGTTTTCCACCAGAGCTCAGCATTCTGAGGTTTTGTAACAAAGTGCCCCTCATCAGGAAAATATACAAGTTTTGAAGGAACCCCCATCCTCTGAAGGGAGGTATACATCTGCAAGCCTTCTGTTACAGGAACCCTAAAATCAAGTTCTCCATGGATTACAAGTGTGGGAGTCTTAAAGTTTTTAACATAATTATGGGGAGAGAATTTCTCATACATTTCTTTATTTGTCCATGGAGTTCCTTTAAATTCCCATTCAGGAAACCACAACTCTTCAGTTGATCCATACTTGCTGATTAAATTAAAAACTCCTGCATGACTCACAAGACATCTGAATCTATCAGTATGTCCTGCAGTCCAATTTATCATGTATCCTCCATAGGAAGCTCCTGCTGCAGCAATGCGATTTTTATCTATGAAAGGATATTTGTTGAGAACATAGTCAAGTCCTTTCATCAAATCTTCAAAGGGTTTCCCTCCCCAATCTCCACTTATGGAATCTGTAAATTTCTGCCCATATCCTGTGCTTCCATGAAAGTTAACCATAACAACTACATAGCCTGAAGAGGCAAACATCTGAGCATTCCATCGATAATGAAATTCATCACCAAAAGCTCCCTGGGGTCCTCCATGGATAAGATAGATCATCGGATATTCTTTATTTGGCTCAAACTTTGGAGGCTTTAACAGAAATCCATGAACATTATCTCCTCCTGCTCCCTTAAACCAGAACTCTTCTAAAGAATTCATTTCAAGTTTTGAAAGTATCTCTTTATTAACATCGGTAATCTGAATTAAATTTTTCCCATCTGCATCACATGTATATACATCACTGGGATGATTGATACTCTGTCTTGTAAAAACTAAATTTTTCCCATCAGGAGAAATATTTAGGTTTCCGTTTGTGCTTTTCTCAGAGATTTTTGTAACATTTCCATCAGGAATACTTATTCTAAAAATCGATTCATATCCTTGATCCTCACATGTAGTGTAGATAAATTTTCCATCGGGTGACCAGACTATCGAGCCTATAGAGCTATCAAAATTCTCAGTTAAGTTTAAAACTTTTCCAGTTTTTCTTTCATAAAGCATCAATCGATATCTGTCAGCTTCAAAGCCTGGCCTTTGCATTGCCCTGTAGGCAATATACCTTCCATCAGGAGAATAAACAGGTTGATTATCATTTGCTTTATTTTCAGTTATTTTTTTGGGCTCACCCCCTTGTACTGGAATTAGGAAAATGTCGTTATTAGTGCTAATGGCAATAACAGGGTCTCTGTTTGAAACAAAAGCTATTTCTTTTCCGTCTGGAGAAAAAGCATAATCTGAACCACTTCCAAGGTCCAGTGGTGGAACATCATAATCACCTGGCGTTAAATCTTTTAATTCACTCCCATCTGAATTTACGATAAAAAGATGGCTTCTTTTATCATGGGTCCAGTGGTTCCAATAACGGAAAAACAACCTCTCTGTAATTATAGCTTTTACCTTGCTCTTTTCCTTTTCCTCTTCTTTTTTCTTATTGCATTCATCATCCTTGCATCCAGGGTAAACTTCTGAAGAAAACAAAAAATACTTTCCATCCGTAGAAATCACCTGTCCTGAGACTCCAGTTGATATATTTGTTATCTTCTTGGGCTCCCCTCCTTTTAAAGAAATCAACCATATCTGAGGTACTCCATCTCTTGTGGAAACAAATGAAAGTGAACTCCCATCAGGCATCCATTCAGGATTGTAATCAGCTTTTTCGTTGTATGTGAGTCGAATTGTTTCTTTACCATCGACTGATACAATGTATATATCACTATTGCTTGTGTTTTTCTCTTTATCAAAAACCGTAAGAACATATGCAACCCACTTTTCATCAGGAGAAATTCTGGGGTCAACCAATCTCTTTATCTTTATGAAGTCATCGAACGTAATCGGCTTTAAACCATCTGAATAAACAGGAAATATTATAATTATAAGAAATAAAAATAAAGGTATATATTTTTTCATTTCCTCTCCTTTTTAAGTCTCAATATTAAAAAAATATTTTATCATAAAGTTACCTCTCTCTCGTTAATCCCAGTAGGACTTGATTCTGAAATCAGAGAATTCTCCCCTGTACTCTTCCCATTCTACTTCTACATCAGTTACAATTGCCAAAGGAGGGCCTTTCTTCAAAGATTCAACGAAATTTTTTAAATTCTCCTCTTCTCCCTCAGCTACAACCTCAACCCTTCCATCAGACATATTTCTAACCCATCCTTTAACACTCAATGGATAGGCTTCCCTTCTTGCAAAATCCCGAAAAAATACTCCCTGAACCCTTCCTTCAACATAAGCATGTATTCTTCTTTTCATCTCAAATTCCTTCTAATTAAATAAAATATATATTTTAAATTAATAGGTCAACCGTCTTTTGAGCGATATATCGATAGATATATTAATATTCATTAAACAGTAAATTCCGAACATTAAACATATATTAACGAGCAGGAAGGGTGATGGAGAAACCGAAGGTTCCTGAAAACCGTCACGAATGCGGAGAGGGCGAGGAGATGGTCGAGCTCTTCTAAAAAATTTGGAAATCATTTAAATTTAGAAAAGCCCCGGGGAAAGAAAGATAAGAACCGTTCCTATTATTCCTGCAAGCATACCGTAGATTATAGCTGGAAGAATATTTTTCTTGATTACCGAACCTTCCTTCCCAATTATGCCAACAGTTGCACAAACAGCAACAACATTATGCACACATATCATGTTCCCAACAGCTCCACCAACAACCTGTTCTCCAACTATGATGGTTCTTGATAATCCAAGCACATAGGCTGTTGCATACTGAAACCCTGAGAACATAATATTAGAAACAGTGTTGCTGCCAGCAATGTAAGCTCCAAGAATACCAATAAATGGAGCAAAGATTGAATATGCTTTTCCTGTTAAAGTGGCAACTCCTTTTGCAATCATAATAACCATTGAATCTAATTTATATGGATTATTACCTGAGAGAATCATAACTTGAGATAGAGCAACTGCAAAAAGTAGAGCTATTGAGGCAGGAGCAATTCTTTTTATTGTAGTACTCCATGCCTTTTTGATCTGTTTTCCTCGCATCCTGAAGAAAAGATGACTTAAAAGAACAATAATTATAAAGTAAAGACCAGGGTTATTTAACAATTTTATCGACTGGGCAATGTCTGTGCCGAATATATCCCTCAAGGTAATAACAAGATTGTTTTCCACAAAGCTTTTAATACCAGGAATTGTTCTGGTTATAATTAGAGATAATGCAACAAGGATATATGGAAGGAATGAAACACCAATGCTGATGCGAGGTTTAATTTTACTCTCTTCCATTGTATTCTTTCTATCCTCCATTTCTTTAAATCCATAGATTTTCTTATATTTAAATGCCCCGAGTTTTAAAAGAACAGCATATATAAAAAGTCCTGCAAGAGAGCCAAGGAGTGAAGGAAGTTCTGATCCAATGAAAATAGCTATTAAAGTATAGGGAACAGTGAAGACCAGGCCAGCTATAAATATTGATGGAAGCGCTTCTTTAAACTCCTCTCTTTTCCCATTTGTCCATTTTATGAAGAAGTAGAGAGCCATAAGAGGAAGGAATGTACCGATAATTCCATGAATAATTCCAACATACTTTCCAATTATATGATGAATCCAGAAATTATATTCAAGACCCATCGCAGAAAGGTGTTGCTGTATTTCCGGTGTTTTTAAGGTCCAGCCAACGCCACCCCAGATTGGAATTCCTACACATCCAAAGGAGACAGGAGTGGAATTAAAGATAAGAACAAGAGGAGCTGCAACCATCGCAGGAAAGCCAATTCCTAAAAGGAGAGGCCCAACTACTGCACCAGGCGTTCCAAATCCTGCTGCGCCTTCAAAAAATGCTGCCAGCAGCCATGCCAAATTTGCTTGAATTCTTCTGTCCTTGCTCAATCCCATAACTGACTCTGTAACTATTTTGATTGCTCCGCTTTCGAGCATGTCATAGTAGAGAAGAACTGCTCCAAAAATTATAATTAAGATATCAACTGAAACAATGAATCCCTTAAATGTAGCACCTAAAATCCAGTTCCATGGCATCCTCCAGAATATAACTGCAAGAACTACTGCAACAAGCCACCCAAGAGGCATTGCCTTCATGGCAGACCATGCATACCTGACCATTAAAATGAGAACAACCAGGATTGGAATTAATCCTATTAAAGCACTTATTGCTAAAGGTAGATGCATTCTTCCTCTTCCTTAAATAATTAACTAATACACACGCACAAATATTTGTTACATTTTATTTTTACCCCTCACCCCCGAATCAACCCATGAAACAAGTTCAGGGCAAGGTTCGGGGCAAGCTTTAATCCTCTCCCCTTATGGGAGAGGGAAGGATGAGGGGGTAGAAATATATTAAAATTAAATACATTCTCATTAAATCACATTATTATGTTTCAAAAAAATTAATATTAAAGAATATTAGTATCAATTGCAAATTAAGAAGGCAATCGTCTTCTGAGCGAAGGAGATGGTTGACCTCTTAATTTAAATTAGTGTTTTGGTGTTACTCTTTTTGCTCACATTTTTAAAATATCAAAATTGACTTTATTAATTTTCAATGATATAAATTTAAACATCATATTTTTTTAAGCAATATTATTTTAAATAATTATCTTTATGAAAAAGACTTTTTCTAAATCAAAGAATTCTTTAAAACTTACTGACAATTCCAGAATTGCAATAATTGGTGGAGGTCCTGCTGGTGCATTTTTTGCATTTTATCTATTAAAACTGGCTCGAGAAAAGAAATTGAATTTATCCGTAGAAATCTACGAGGGAAAATATTTCTCTCGGAGTGGTCCACCTGGTTGTAACTACTGCGCAGGGGTAATATCAGAAACGCTTATAGAAAAAATGGAAAAAATTGGAATTGCTCTCCCCCAAGAGATTGCCCAATCCAGAGTAGAAGGATATTACATGAAAACAATTAAAGGAGGACTGCTCCTTACCCATCCTCTGAAAAGAAATAAAATCGCCACTGTTTTTAGGGGAAATGGGCCTCTTTTTTCCAACATTACTAAGAATATTAGCTTTGATGATTTCCTCTTAAGAGAAGCAACGAAAATGGGCGCGAAGGTTTACTATGAAAGAGTAAATTCCATAGAGATTCCACCAAACCTGGAGAGTAAGACAATTTTGAGAGTTGGAAATAACAACAAATACGTAGAAGCTGATTTAGTGGTTGGTGCTTTCGGCCTAAATACCAATTTAATGGAAAAGATGAAAAATATGGGCTTTGGATATAAACCTCCAAAAACTCTAAAAACATTTCAAACTGAAATAAAACTTGATTCAGAGTTTATAAAACAAAAATTTGGAAATAATATTTATATCTTCAACATGGGAATTGACAATCTAAGATTTGTGGCAATTGTCCCCAAAGGAGAATTTCTAACGTTAACTCTTGTGGGAAAAAAAGATGTTACTTTTTCGCAATTGAAGAAATTCTTAAATTTTCCCCACATGAAGGAAATGTTACCCGAGAACTGGTCTTTTCCCTTGCAACACTGTCACTGCCTACCAAGAATAGCTACAACTCCAGCCAAAAAGCCATATACCAATCGATTAGTCATAATAGGAGATGCCAGTTGCTCAAGATATTACAAAAATGGAATAGAGTCCGCTCTTATCACAGCAAGTCTGGCAGCAGAAGCAGCGATTAACTATGGAATATCCGAAGAGAATTTCAAACATGAATATTACAAAAAAGCAAAAAAGATAATAGTTGATAATTACTACGGAAGATTGCTCTTTTATTTCAATGATTTCATTTCCAGATTTGCATTTGTAGTGGAGAGTCACCTACGAATAGGTCTTTCTAAAGGGTATACATCTACTCTCTTAAAAAATATTCTCTGGAATATGTTCACTGGAAATATAGAGTACAAAAGAATTTTCTTCAGAACCCTGAACCCTGTTCTACAAATCTCAATGCTTTCATCTATTTTTTTGACCATCTGGATAAATTTAAAAAGGAGGCTTTTTGAGAGAAATAAAACAATTATTGATAAGAATTTATCAAAAAAAATTCCTCTAACCTTGAGTTATAGAAAGATGAGCTCTGAAAAAAATCTTAAGTCTCTGAAAAATGGTTCAGTTGTTGTAATAATCGGCGGAGGCCCAGCAGGATGCGGATGTGCCATTGCATTAAAAAAACTCTCTCGAATGCATGGAAAAAATATAGAAGTGGTTATTTATGAAGGAAAAATATTTGAAGGAGAAAGACAATTTAATCAATGTGCAGGAGTTCTTTCTCCTCCAATAAAAGAAATTTTAGAAAAAGAACTTAATATAGATTTTCCCCATAATCTGGTCCAGAGAACAATTGTGGGATATATTCTTCATTCTGATTTAAACAGTATTCTCTTGGATGGCCAGAGCGAGCCCTCTTATGCTATCAGGAGAATAAAATTCGATGAATTTTTGTTAAATCAAGCAGCTAAATTGGGAATAAAAGTTATAAATGCTCGAATGGTGGATCTGGAATTTCTCTCTGACAAAGTTATAGTTTACAGCGAAAATGGCAATACTAAAGCTGATATGGTTGTAGGTGCCTTCGGGCTGGATGATGGAAGTGCTAAAATTTTTGAAAGAGTCACCCCTTACCGACAACCAAGATTTTTAAGTTCGATTGTTACCAAAGTGCACCCAGGACAGGAATTTATGGATAAATTTGGAAATAGAATACATGCCTTTCTTCCCTCGTTTAAAGAAATTGAGTTCGGTGCTATAACTCCAAAAGGAAATCATCTTACAATAAACATTGCTGGAGAAAGAATAACTTCTGATTCAATGGATAAATTTCTCGATTACCTTCCTGTAAAAGAAGAACTCCCTCCAGGGATAGAGACTCTAAAAGAAAAGATGGATTATTTCAAGGGAAAATTCCCCATCTCAACCGCTCAAGGTATGTTTGGCGATAGGTATGTAATAATAGGAGATGCAGCAGGACTCATAAGACCTTTCAAAGGCAAGGGTGTGAATGCAGGGATAATAACAGGTATTAAAGCAGCATATACTATGATAGAAGTAGGAATATCAAAGGGGGCTTTTCAAAAATTTTATGAAAGCTGTGACGATGTTCTTGAAGACCTTCCCTATGGAAGATTGGTCAGAAGGTTGGCTATTTTATTCAGCAACTTCAAATTGATGCCATCAATTTTAGAAAAAGCAAAAAATGATGCTAAACTGAAAGAAGCCTTATTTGATTGTGTTTCTGCTAACAGAAACTATAAAGAAATATGGAGAAATACTATTAGCTTCAAAACCATTCTGGAAATATTAGGAGCAATAGGAAATTCTTTTCTGAATAAAACTTCTTCGTAAATGTATAAAAAAATGGTAATAATATAATGAAAAATTTACATTTTGAGGAGACTTGATGAAAAATAAAATTTTTATTTTTTTTATTTTTACGTTAATACCTTTTTCATTAATCTTTTCCCACGATTTCTGGCTTGTTCTTAAATCATACAATTTACCAGCTGGAAAAAACATTACTGTTTACTGCAACACTGGAGATAAATTTCCAGAAAGTGAAGCACCGATATCTCCTGACAGAATAGAAAGATGCTCATTAATTAACTCTGGTGAAAAAATTGAGATTAAGGAATTTAGAAAAACTGAAAAATCGCTTCTATTTGATATCTTAACAAATCAAGAAGGAACATATCTAATTGAACTGATATTGAAACCACTTTTTATAAAACTAAGTGCAAAAGATTTTAATTATTATTTAGAACATAAGGGTTTAACAGAAATTATTAAATTACGAAAGTTAAAAGGATTGGATGATAAAGAAGGAAAAGAGGAATATTCAAAATATGCTAAAGCCATTATACAAATCGGGGATAAAAAAAGTGAAATTTTTAAGGAGATTTTAGGACATGAAATTGAGATCATTCCGGAATTAAATCCATATAATTTAAAATCAGGAGATATATTGCCGATTAAGATATTTTATGATGGAAAACCTTTGCCTTCTGCTTCTATCTCTTATGGAAATTCTGAAGAACTGGGAAAAATATATAAAACACAAACTGATAGCGAAGGAAATGCAAAAATCGACTTAACTTCTTCGGGAATCTGGTATATTCATACCATACATATGATTCCCTCTTTAAAAACTCCTGAAATTGAGTGGGAAAGTTTCTGGGCAACATTAACATTCGAAATCTTATAATTTAATCGATTAATTTTAATTCTTTTCCTTTACGCTTTCCTTACTAATACAAAAGCAATAAATAATTTGTAGGGCAACCCTTCAGAGCCTGCCCCGAACCTTGCCCTGAACTTGTTTCATGAGTTGATTCGGGTGTTGCTTAATGCAAGGCTAAAGCCATGCCCTCCATGTTAATTTATTTAATTCGTTTGTATTAAATATAAAAATAAGGACGCCAAAACCTCCATTTTGAATAATTTTAAAAATGATATAAAATATACAAAACTGAAAAAAAGATATGAAAAATATAAATGTTTTAAAAAAATTTCCGTTATTCTCAAATCTTGCAGAAGATGAATTGAAAAGCATAATGCTTCTTACCTCAGAGAGAGATTATCCTAAAGGAAGCATCATTATATATCAAGGAGATCCGGGAACTACCTTTTATATTATTCTAAAGGGGAAAGTAAACATTGTTCTAAAGGGAAAGAGAGGCAAAGAAATCATAATAGACACTTTAAGCGAAGGCGATTTCTTCGGAGAAATGGCTCTTTTTGATGATCAAACAAGATCTGCCACTGTTGTAGCTGCTGAAAACTCAAAGTTTTTAGTCCTTACGAGGAACACTTTTTTATCCCATCTTAAAAAACATTCAGAAATATCCATCCATCTTCTAAAGGAAATGCTCAGAAGATTGAGAAAAGCTGATGAAAAGATAGGGGACTTAGCTCTTTTTAATGTCCATAATCGTTTAATTCATTTTCTATTAAACTTATCTAAAACGAGTGGAATCTCTACTAAAGATGGAATCATTATAAAAGAAGTTCCTTCCCAGCAACAAATTACATATTCCGATGAATCTGGCCACTGATTCTGATTGAAACCGGCCACCTGTCGGAGCGAAGTGACGCTGAATTTTCATTATACCTCAGAGTGGCTGGATTGAGTCAAGGATGACTTTCTTTTCCTCAT
>JBFLYD010000067.1 GCA_040756905.1 Acidobacteriota bacterium | reverse complement strand
ATTGGAGACAGAATTTATAATTGCTTTATGCATAAAAATGGATTAAACTATTTAATTAATATAAATGGAAGATATTTTGAGGTAGAAAAAAGTTCTGAGTATGAAAGAAATTCGACAAGAAAAAAAGGATTTTCAGTAGGGAAGAAAGAGATAAGAGCAAGAATGCCAGGGAGAGTAAAAAAAATATTAAAAGAAAGGGGAGAACCTGTAAAAGAGGGCGAAGGGGTTTTAGTAGTGGAAGCGATGAAAATGGAAAATGAAATAAAATCTCCTATAGAGGGAGAGATCAAAGAAATGTCCGTTAGGTTGGATAAGAACCTCGAGACAGGAGATCTACTGTTTATAGTAGAATGAAAATAAAAAAAACTATTAAAAAAAGCCTGAGTTTTTTTTTATCGTTTTCATTGTATTAGTAATATCTTTATCTTTTGTTAGATATTTAGCTCTATGGAATATAAAAAATTATATAGAAAAGACCTCTTTTTTCTCTGAATTAAATTTAAGTGTATTTCCTCTCACTTTAAGTATCTCAAACCCATACATAAGATTGCACGATTTGAAAAGTTATATATCTGCAGACAAAATAATACTAAATGTTGATATAAAGCCTCTTTTTTATAAAAAAATATTGGTAAATGTTGAATTCCATAGACCCTTTTTATATATCTATCCTGATTTTTTTAAGACAAAAAACAAAGGAATAAAATTTTCTTTTTTAAATTTTAATAGAATTTTATTTAAAGATTTAAATTTAGTTTATTTAGATTTTGAAAACGAGATTCGTCTTCAGAATTCATTTTGTTATGTAAGAAAAAAAGATAAAGATTTTGAAGTTAATTTTAAATCAACTGATCATTTCTATCTTAACAGAAAATTAAACATAAAAATGAGAGGGAGTTTGTTTGGGTCTTTTTCTGGAAATGAGAAAATGATTAAATTTAATAATCTGAAATTCCTCTCAGATGGTTTATCGTATGATTTGACAGGAAATATTTTCAATCTTCAGCATCCTCGGATTGAGTTTTCTGGGAAGGGGATATTATTAAAAAAATTTTTTAGCGAAAACTTGAAAGCTTTACCTTTTTCAGGAAAGGCTCAGGTAGAAATTAAGGGGACTGTTGAACGACAGAACCTCAATTTGAGGGGCAACCTTATTTTTCATCCTGATATCATCGGGATTTCAAAGGATATTTCCTTAAAAGGAGATTTTGATATAACCAGGAGAGGATTTTCTGAGATCAAATTTTTTATAGAGAAAGAGGGAAAGAGAAGGGGAGGGGGGAGAATTTATTTAAATAAGAAAAAGTTATTCGTAGATTTAAAAAAATTTGAAATTGAAACATTGAGTGAGGTCTTAAAAACTGAGTATTTTGATAATTACACGTTAGATTTTAATGGCTTAGGGTATGGAAATAATCTTGAAGGTAAAATGAATTTTTTCAAGAAGAGTGAGAATGGAGCGGAATTACAGGGAGATATAAAATTAAAGTTTGATAGAAATAAAGTAAATTTTAGTTCAAAAAATCTAAAGTTAAATTCACTGATGTTAAATGGAGAAGGAAAGGTTTATTATGATGGTGGATTTTCAGTAAAAGTAAGCTTAGAAACAACAGATCTTGAAAGTCTAAACAATTTTGTTCAGAAAAATTATAAGGTGAACACAAAGTTAGAATCTGTTTCAGGGGAAGGATATCTAAATATTAATATATTCGGGAAAAGATGGAATCCTCAATTTAATGGAAATTTTTATTTTAAAAATGTAAAAACACTAAATACATCGTTCGGTGAGGTTAAAGGCGATGTGGAAGGGCAAAAGAGAGCGTTAAAAATGAAAGGTTTTGTTCAAGGCGATTTTATAGATGGCAAATGGGAAACAGAGATGGAGAGAGAAAGAAATTATTTAAGAGTTGATTTTCAGAGAATTGATTTGAGAGGTTTAGAAAAAATTTATAAGAAAAAGTTAGATTTAAAGGGGCGTCCTTCAGGAGAGGTTCTGATGATAAATGAAAATGGAAAGGTTTCGATAGAGTCAGTAATAAAGGGAGATAATATTTATATTCACGATAAAAAAATTGATAAGATATCGGGAGAATTTAATTATAAAAACGACTTGATCGATTTTTCTTCAGTTTATGTCAAATCTGGTAACGGAATAATTAAAGGGGATGGAAAGATTAATTTCAAGGATAATTTCTATTCCTTAAATATTTCAGGAGATTCGATAGAACTTTCTTCATTTTTACCAGATTTGTCAGGGAAGGGAAGTTTCTTATTAAAAGGAAAGGGTGAGCTGGGGAGAGATCCAGTGATTTTTACAGGAAGGATTGAAGGTGTTTCGATTAATAAAAAAGAATTCAGAAATGGAAAAATCAGAGCTGAAATTCTTCTCAACAGAGATCTTATTAATTCAAATGTATTGATAAATTTTAAAAATTCTCAAATAGAATCAACAGTGACATCCGTAATTTCTTTAAATGTTTTAAAAAAGGAAATATTTGGAGATTTTAGACTTTCATCGAATGATTTTCAATTTTTTATTCCTTATAAAATTAAAGATTCAGAAATGGAATTACTCGGGCAGATTTCAGGAAACCTAAAAAATCCTGAATTAAGGTATTATATAAATTTAAAAGGGGAGAGTTTCTTTATCCCCTATTTTTCCTATGATTTTAAAAATTATTCAGCATATTTAACCAAAGAAGGGAATATAATCAAATTAAAATCTTCTTCAGCCACGATGGGAAATGGTAGGGTTACAGGCTTTGGAGAAATCTATCCCGATGGGATGAGAATTAAGTCCGCTCAGATAAACATTAATGGCAAAGATATGCAGATGGCAATAATTGAAAGAGCAAGGGGTGTTTTTGACCTTAATATGAAAATAAAAAAAGAGGAGAATATAATTACTTTTGATGGGGATATATATTTCTACAAATTATCATGGAAAAGAGAAATTGGAGAGAAAATAGTATTTTCATCAGGCTCTCCATCCTCTTCTTTTAATCCGGGAAGTATAAATTTAAACATAAGGATGAAAGCTGATAGAGATGCATGGATGGAAAATTCTTTGGGGAAAGTTGAAGTAAAAGCTTCTCTGAGAGTGAGTGGAACCTCTGAAAATCCATCATTAACAGGAGAGATTACAGGGATAAGAGGTGAGTTGAATTTAGCTGACAGAAAATTCAGATTAATTAATGGGAGAGTAAATTTTAATAATCCTTATAAAATTGATCCTGTTCTTGATATCCAGTCAGAAGCATTCATTAAAGATTATAGAGTATTATTTATTATAAAAGGAAATGCTTCAAAACCAGTTCCTCAATTAGTTTCGTATCCATCTTTATCTCCGCAGGATACCCTTGCCCTTGTTTCCCTGGGGGAAATATATAGAAGGCCATTTTATAGAATTGAATCTCAGGTAGGCACTGCATCTTTAATTTCTATGGAGCTATCAGAAATGATAAAGTCAAGAGCAAAAAAAATGTTTGGAGTTGATAAGTTTAGAATAGACCCATTTTTATTGGGTTCATCATCAAACCCATCCTTCAGACTTACGGTCGGGAAGAAAATCTCAAAAGATCTATTCATTATTTATTCAACAAATTTATCCACACAACAGGAGGAAATTATATTTGCTGAGTTTCAATTATCCAACGATGTTTCTTTGATAGGAATGAAGAATGAAGAGGGAAGATTCGGATTTGATATAAAACTCAGAAAAAGATTTTAACATGTATTTAAAGAAGAAATTATGCCTTTTTATTTTTTCGTTTATATGTATTTTGGTAGAAACCTTTATTTTCTCTAATTCATCCAGTTTAACCGTGAGAAATATATATTTGGAAATAAATGGAAAAAATATTGAAAGTGAGATTAAAAATTTAATAATGATAAAAAAAGGGGATAAATATGATGAAGAAAGAATAAGGACAAGTCTTGATAATTTATACAAGACCGGCTTTGTTTCTAACATTCGTGTTGAAGCTTTAGAAGATCAGAAATGGGTAGATCTATATTTTATAGTTCAAAAAAAATCAATTATAAGAAAAATAAGATTTACCGGGAGTAAAGGACTTTCAACTTCAAAAATAAAATCTGGAATTATCTCTTTAAGGGAAGGAGAATATTTTTCAAAATTCAAACTGGAAAAAACTATGGAAGAGATAAAAGGAAAGTTAAAGGAAAATGGATTTTTTAACCCTGAAGTTAGCTGCAAGTTAGAAACCGATAAAGAGAATTCAAATATTAATATAATATTCGATTTAAATTCAGGTGAGAGAGCAAGGATAGGGAAAATATATCTTCAGGGAGGATTAATAAGAAAAGATAAAGAAATAATGAATTATCTCAATGGGAAAGAGGGAGAGTATTTATTTCCTTTTAAATTTGAATATAAATTGCAGAAGATAAAAAATGTTTTCATAAAAGAGGGCTTTTTAAATTTCTGGGTAGAAAGCGAATACAAAATTAACAAAGAATCAAATATTGTAGATATATATCTCAAGGGAAATGTAGGAAATAAGATCATTGTTGATGTTAAAGGAGCTGAGGTTTCTTCAAATTTATTGAGCCAGCTATGGAGAGAGGAAATATTTGAGGATTGGGCACTGAATGAGGGAAAGGTAAAGATAGAGGATGAGCTTAAAGAAAAAGGATATTTTTTTCCTGAGGTGAAATATTCATTAAGAAGAGAAAATAATGAAATTTATATTGAATATAAGATAAAAAAAGGGAAGAGATATAAATCAATAAAAATTGAGTTTGAAGGCTTAAGTTTTATTCAAAAGGAAATGCTGACACAATTGGTTAAAAAAAGAGTAGCCGAAGAAAATTATTTTTATCCTTTCTGGATCAACGGGAAAATTATCGAAGAGTACGAAAAAAATATCCTTAAATTTTATAGAGAAAACGGTTTTTTTGAGAGTGATATTGA
Source organism: Acidobacteriota bacterium (assembly GCA_040756905.1). Lineage (NCBI taxonomy): Bacteria > Pseudomonadati > Acidobacteriota > Acidobacteriota bacterium. The sequence continues at coordinate 1,742 of JBFLYD010000067.1, read as the reverse complement.
TTTAAAAAGGGTAGAAAAAGGAAAACACCTTATTTTAATATTCAACGTCAAAGAAGGAAGAAGAGCAATAATAGGAGAACTCAAGTTTAATGGATTGAGCTTCTTTAAAGAAGATGAGATATTGAGTCTTATGGATACAAAACCTGGTGGAGCTTATGTATTTGATATTTTGCAAAGAGATATGGAAAGGATAAAGGAATTGTATGAAAATAAGGGATTTAGAGAAACAGAAATACACCTAAATCTAAATGGAGATGATACATTTCGGAAGATAACAATTGATGTCAAAGAAGGAAAGAGATACAAAATTAATGAGATAATTTTCTTTGGAGATATGACAACAGATAAAGATTTAATATTAAAGGAGATTGTAATTAAAAAGGGTGATTGGGCAGATAAAAGTCTAATTTTGAAATCAAAAGTAAATCTGGAAAACCTTGGCATATTCAGTGAAGTTAATGTTAAAGAGATCAAGTTTGAGGGGAATGTTATTTCTTTGGTCTATGAAATAAAAGAAAGTAAGAAGAACTTTTTTGGATTTGGACTAGGGTATCTTGAAAGATCGGGCTTGAGAGGAACATTTGAATATTCGAGAATAAATTTGTTTGGAAAGACATGGAATTTTTCATCTGTATTCCAAGCGAGTCAGAGAGAGAAGAGATATTTGCTCTCTCTGGAGCAACCAAAAATATTGGGGATGCCAGCAAAAGGTTTTTGGACAGGATGGAAAGAAAAAGAAAATAGAAAGAGTTTTGATTATGATAAGATCGGCATCACTCTGATGGGAGTAAAAAACATTAGTGATAAGAATTTATTAGTTATAAGAACAAAATTAGCAAGGACGAATTTATACAATTTAGAAGTTGCAAGTACTTCCTTGGATAGAGAATATCAACCATTTTATGTATCATCTTTTTCAATCTCATATATTTACGAAGGAAGGAATGATCCTTTTAATCCAGAAGAAGGGTATTTTTTTACAATTGACGGAGAGAAAGCCTTTAGAGTTTTTGGAACAACATCAGATTTTCTAAAAGGATATTTTCAATTTCAAAGAGTTAAACCTATTAAGTATTCCTTCTTATCATTTTTTAATGCACGCATTGGTTTTATTACTGGAGATGTTCCAATCAGTGAAAGATTTTTTGCTGGTGGGAGTTCCTTTAGAGGAGAAAAAGTAGACGAGCTCGGTCCAAAAGACCCGAAAACTGGAAATCCCGTGGGAGGAAAATATCTGACAATTTTTAATTTTGAGACTGTAGTTCCGGTTTTTTCTACCTGGAAGAATTTGGGATTAACAGTTTTTTTTGACTGGGGGAATGTATTCAGGAATTCAAAGCAATTTTCGCTAAAGTCATTTCAAACAGCGGTAGGTATTGGAATCAGATATGTCACCCCTGTCGGACCGCTAAGATTTTCAATAGGTCAAAATTTAAGCAAAAAATTTGAAGGCAAAAATATAGTTTATCTGGTAAACATAGGACGTGATTTTTAATTTGCTTATTTTTTCTCTATTTATTTTTTTTCAGAGAATTTTTATAGATAGAGTAATTGTTTCAATAGATACAGATATAATTACGTTGAGAGACCTTCAAAAATCATACGAGCTAAGATTGATATCCAGAAACTCCAATGAAGAAGAGGTGGAATATTTAAAAAGGTCATTAGAATTTTTGATAAATCAGAAGATTGTATTAAATTCTTTTAAAATAGATTTAGAGATAACAGAAAAAGATTTTAAA
>JBFLYD010000066.1 GCA_040756905.1 Acidobacteriota bacterium | reverse complement strand
TCTAACCCTTTACTCATCAACCTCTCTATTCTCTCATTCTTCTGGTCTCTTTCCATCAAAACCTCCTGAGAAAGAATTATAACTAAAGATATTAACAAGTAAAGAGTACTAATCATATGAAATAACTATAAGGGTTGCCCTACAAATTATATATTGCGCTTGTATTAGTTAAAATTAAACCTACAATTTTGTCGAATAGAAAATGTACTTTCGACAATTTTTACGAATTTAGAGGATAATTTTTAGAAAGAATTTTTAATTATTTCTTTATTTATCAACAAGTTATATTAATTTTTCCTGATTTTGGCATGACAGTTGCTTATTTTTATATATGAAAGTAAATTTAATGAAAGGAGGTTTTAGAATGAGGTTATCTAAATTAGTTAGCACTCTAACTGTAGTATTACTGTTTATCTTCTTCCTTTTCTTTTCTGTAAGCTCTGCTGAAGCTCAAGCACAAAAAATAAAAAAACAGAATACCCAAGGTCCTATGTTCATTGATAATGATGGAGATGGAATCTGTGACCACTATCAATCAAGAAATCATCAAGGGCAAAAAGGAGAACATCATATGGATCATAATCAGAACTGCAAGAATGGAAATAATCACCAGCATAATAACCACCATGGAAACAATGGTAACCATGGAAATCACAACCAGAATAACAACAGTCACATGGGAAATCATGGAAATGGAAATCATGGAGGCTGTGGTTCTTCTTCAGGCGCATTACTGCAAAAGATGAAAATGGGTAGAAGTTGATTGGAGAGTCCTTGGGTCAAGACTAAATTATAGTGAGCGGCCTAAATAAGTTGGCATTTTCTTTGTAGGGCAACCCTTCCCCGAATCTTGTCATGAACTTGTTTCATGGATTGATTCGGGGGCCCTACGTCTATTTATTTTAAGCGTTCACTGTAGTCTTGACCAAGAAAGTATTGGTGTCAAACCTGATACCTTGGACTAAAATGTTGAATTGAATAATATTGAAGTTATAAGATATTAAAAGGAGAAAAGATGGAAAGAATTAAAACATTATTTAAAAGAAGAGTAACTTTTACATACATTTTATTTTTTCTTTTGGTTCTTCCCTCTTTTTCTGAGGAAGAAAAAAGCAAATGGATTACCAAATTTGGATTTCAACAGATTGTCCTGAACAATGTTTTTCAATACTATGTTTCTAAGCCTGACAAAGTTTCTTCTGCTTTTTTTGATTTAAGTTATCGCAATTCAGATGAGTTAGAATTTTATTACAATGGAGGTCTCAATTACTTTGCTGAAAATACACCCCTTACAAATCATAATCACATTATAGGTGGATCTTATTCGAAAGGAATAAGCGAGAAAAGCTTTTTGAACATAAGCAGTGATGTTAAATTTTCCTCATTCAGGGAAGATTTTAAACAGTTCAGCTATTTTCAACTCCTTGGCTCAGGAGAACTTAACTATTCCTTCAATGAAACCACTTTGGGAAAAATTTACTATTTATTGAGATACAGAAATTACAACGATGATTTTTACAATTACTTTGAAAACTATTTTTCATTTCAGCTAATTAAGTCATTAAGAACAAAAACTGCTTTACGAATAGAGTCTGGATTTGGAGTGAAAAGATATTTAGGAGATTTAGAGCAGGATTTCACCACTGATTATTATCAACAGAGTTATTACTCTGGTATGGGAGCTGGAATGGGAGGAATGGGACAGGGGAGGCACTCCACTCAGTGGAGACAACAGGAGCATATGGGAATGAGAAGATATTATGTAGAGGGTAGAAACAGTATTACTCAATTTCTTCTATCAGGCAGGGTTTCCCAATCGATTCTTGATAATTTAGGAGTTTTTATTCAATATTCTGGTAAATTTAATCTCACACAGGGAGGAAGATATTCTGATTATTTAAACTATTATCTTTTAGAGAACCCTTTTTATGATGAATATACTTTTGAGGGCAATCAGATTATGGCTGGATTTAAGCTTATCCTTCCTAAAGGTTTTTTATTTCAGGGAGAAGGTCAATATTCCCGCAGAAACTTTGATGGGGTCCCTGTGTTAGATTTGGAGGGAAATTTAATTTCTGCAGATAAATTCAGAAAAGATGATTATTCTTATTTTTCACTAAGCGTTGAGAAAACATTTAGATTTTTGAGAGTTATGGGGACTTTCATTTCATTGAGGAACAATTCCAACGATTTATTTTTCAAATATGATGATAATATCTTTTCGATTGGAATCGCATCAAATTTCTGAAATGGTTTTCAGGAACCTTCGGTTTCTTGGCCACCCTTCCTGCTCAGAATAGTTAAAAATAGATTATCCTACTATGAAACTTAACTTGCTTTTGAAATTGAAAAGAAATAAGCAAATAATTAAAATATTTTAAACATATGAAAAATCTAATTTTTGTCATTTTAATAATTTTAATTGTTTTTTCTCTATCTGCAGAAGAAAGATATTATTATAAAGTTGATAAACAGATAAAAATAGACGGCGAAATAAAAGAGATTCTCGAAGCAGAATATAAAAAAGGAAAAGAAAATTTTATCGAGTTAAAAATTTTTGACAAAAGCAAAAAAGAGGAATACCTGATTCAAGTTGCTCCCATATGGTTTATTGAAAATCCTTTCATGAAGGGAGAAAAGATTTCTGTGTGGGGCTCTCTTGTTAAAGATGATAAAAATGAAAGGAGAATGATAGCGAGGGAAATAAAGCGTGAGAGAATGGAAGGTATTATGATATTGAGGGATAAAAGAGGATTTCCCATGTGGAGAGGAATGGAAAGACATCACAAAGATCGCATGTGAACAGGAGATACAAACAAAATTAAAAAGCAAATTTTTTTTGCAATTCCTTTGATAATTTTTATAGTTGCCCTTTCTTTTTATTCTTATTTCAGCAGGCAAAAAACTTACAAAGAATTGGAAAATCTGTCTGCAAAACACTGTCTCTCTCTGGGAGATTTTCTTAAACTTTCCCTGGAATCTTCTTACAGATCTCCTGGAGAAAGAGTAGATTTTCAGCATCTTTTAGATTTACTCACAGAAGCAGGTGATTTAATCTACATGGCTCTTTTAAATAAAAAAGGAAATGTTCTTTTATGGAGTTCAAAATATGAAGGATATTTACCCATAGAAAAAAATGTTGAATCATTAAAAAAGTTTGAATTTGTTGAATCTCCAATCGGAAAAATTGTTCAGGTAAAAGTTCCCTTTTTTGATGAAAAAAATAATCAGCTCTATCTGATATTTGGATATGCTCATAGTATCTTGAAAACCATCTACAGAAGGAGTGAAATAAACTCAATTTTACTGGCATTAGTTTTAATTTTCCTTGGAGGTGCAGGTTTATTTTTTAATTACAAACTCCAGGAGAGATATTATAAAAAGGAAAGAGAACTCAAAGAGGAAAAGTTAAAAAGAGAAAGGTATGAGGAATTAGCTCTCCTATCAGCTGGAGTAGCTCATGAAGTTAAAAACCCGCTAAACTCAATTAGTATGTCTGTTCAAATGCTTAAAAGACGGGTAGAAAATTCCAATGATAGACTAAAAAATGATTGTATGAGATACATAAACATCATGACCAATGAAGTTCAAAAAATGAGCGAAACTATTGAGAAATTTTCTGTATTTACAAAGTCAATTAATCTGAATCGAAACAGGATAAACTTAAAGGATTTTATCAAGGATTTAATCAAACAGAACATAGAGAAAATCGATAAAAAGTTGAATAGTATTCGATTTGAAAATTTAATCCCCCCTGATATTTATATAAATGTGGATCCTTTTTATGTATCTCAGGCTATTTCAAATTTGATTAGAAATTCGATTGAAGCAACAAGGGAAGGCTTAGTTTCTATATCAGCTAATGAAAAAGACGGTAAAATTAAGATTGAAATTAAAGATACTGGAGAAGGGATCAAACCTGAGGAAATTGAAAGAGTGTTTGATCTTTTTTATTCTTCAAAGGAGAAAGGAATGGGGCTGGGTCTTCCAATCGCAAAAAAAATAATCGAAGCCCATAATGGAAAAATTGATATAAAAAGTAAAGAAGGAGAGGGAACAACAGTAACCATCACCCTGTCGACTAAAAAGGAGGTGTAAGGGATGCAATTATTGCTAATTGAAGATGAACTTTCTCAGAGAGAATTGCTCAAAGAGTTCCTTGAAGAAAGAAATTATAAAGTTATTGAAGCGCCATCTGGAGAAAAAGCAATCTCTTTATTTGAGAAAAGTTCCGTGGATATGGTTCTTCTTGATTTTAGATTACCTGGAATGTCCGGAATTGAAGTTTTAAAAAAATTAAGGAACATTAATCCCTCAACAATTGTAATTATGATTACAGCTTATGGCTCTATAGAGAATGCAGTTGAGTCATTGAAGGAAGGAGCCTATCATTATCTTACTAAGCCGATAAACCTTGAAAACTTAATTTATGTATTAAAAAAAGCAGAAGAACAAATTCTGCTCAAAAGAGAAAACGAAGAACTCAGAAAGAGAATTTCAGAAAAATTTAAATTAGAAAATTTTATTACAAGTTCAAAAAAAATGGAGGAAATATTAAATTTAGTTGGTATAGCTGCAAAGAGCGAAGCAAATATTTTAATCACTGGAGAAAATGGGACTGGAAAAGAACTTATTGCAAATATAATCCATCAGATTTCCCCCAGAAACAACAAGCCTTTTATAAAAGTAAATCTTTCAGCAATTCCTGAAACTTTGATCGAAGCCGAATTATTTGGAGCAGAGAAAGGCGCATATACAGGAGCTGATAAAAGGAGAATTGGAAAATTTGAGGCAGCTTCAGAAGGAACCATTTTTCTTGATGAAGTCGGAGAGCTTCCCCTTCATTTACAGGTAAAATTATTGAGAGCTCTTCAGGAAAGAGAGATTCAAAGGCTTGGTTCCAATGAGCCAGTTAAGGTGGACATGAGGTTAATCGCAGCAACAAATAAAAATTTAGAAGAAAGTATAAGAAGCGGAAGTTTTAGAGAGGATTTATATTACAGATTGAATGTAATTCATGTACATCTTCCTCCTCTAAGAGAAAGGAAGGAAGATGTCCCTTTATTAATCGACCATTTTATAAAAAAATATAACATCAGAGAAAAAAAGAATATAAGCACAGTTTCGAAAGAAGTGATGGATATACTCTTAAAATATGACTATCCTGGAAATATAAGAGAGCTCGAAAATATAATTGAAAGAACTGTGATTCTCTCCAGAAGTGATATCATAACAACTTCTGATTTGCCCTTTTTCTTGAGAGGGAGTGATAAGGTAATCTTTAAAGAAGAGAATAAAGGCAACCTGAGTGAACAGGTTGAGATTCTGGAGAAGAGATTGATTCTGGATGCTCTTGAAAGAAACAGCTGGATTCAGACAAAAGCTGCGGATGAACTGGGAATATCTGAAAGAGTTTTAAGGTATAAGATGAAAAAATATGGAATAAAAATTGATGTTTTATCCAAAGAGTGAAAATATTGCTTCAAAAGATTTCCATGCAGAATAAATCGAAAATCCCAAAGCTATGATTCCATACATAATCATCCACATCGGATGCTTGTAATCCGGAAATAATTTTTTGTTCCTTGAAGTTAAAAGTATCGCTCCAAGCGTAACAGGAAGGATTAATCCATTGATTGCACCAGCAAAAATCAAGAGACTCACTGGTTTCCCGATGAGCAAAAAGATAAGAGTTGAAATTACTATGAAGACAATGATGAAAGTGCTGAATTTTTTTTCTACATATGACGATAAAGTTTTAAAGAAAGAAATGGATGTATAAGAACATCCCACAACAGATGTTATTCCTGCTACCCAGAGAATCAAACCAAAAATTCTATATCCAATTATACCTGATCCAAGCATAAAGGCTGAAGCAGGGGGATTAGCTGGATCAAGGGATACTCCCATAATAACAACTCCAAGCACACATAAGAAGAAAAGAATCCTAACCAAACCAGTGATTAATAGTCCAGATAGAGAAGAATTTGTAATTCTTTTAAGATTTTCCTTTCCTGTGATATCTGCATCCACAAGTCTATGAGCACCAGAGAAAGAAATATAACCACCTACAGTTCCGCCGACCATTGTAATTATTGGAAGAAATGGAATAATCGAAGGAGCGAATGTTCTTTTTACAGCTTCCCCAATAGGAGTTCCAATTTTTATAAGGACGATGCATATTAAAAAAATCATTAAAAAACCAAGAATTTTTGTGAAATTATCCATTGCCTTCCCAAGTTCTCTTGAGAGAAAAAGAATAATTGCGATAATTCCTGAAATGGCTGCACCTGTTTTTAAATTCAATCCAAGGAGAGCGTCTGTCCCAAGGGCACACCCTGCTATGTTTCCAACATTAAAGGCAAACCCGCCGAAAAGCACAAGAAATGCTATTGTATGTCCCAGTCCATTCAGGATGAGGTTTGCTATGTCCTGGCCTCTTTTTTTTGAGATACATATAATTCGCCATATGTTAAGCTGGGCGCCTATTCCAATAATGATTGATACAATTATTGCGAACCCGAAATTAGCCTTAAAGGAATCAGTGAAAACAGCAGTCTGTGTAAGAAAGCCAGGCCCTATGGCAGAAGTTGCCATAAGAAATGCAGCACCAATCAAAGCTCCCCTTGATTTTGTCTCCATTGAACCTTGCCTATTAAAAGCCTAATATTATTTTCTTTCCCATAAAAATTCAACACAAAAATCTCTTCTTGATTTCTCACGAATTTTTTCGATAGTATTTACGAGTATTAGATATTTTTTAATAACCAAAGAGGTGATTAGCGTATGACCGTCTCAGATCTGCAAGGAAAGACTCTTAGTCGGCTCGACCCATCACGAGTGTACCGATGGATTGTCCTTGTTCTCATCAGCTTAGCAATGTTTGGGAACTACTACATATACGATAGCATTAGCCCGCTTGCTGACGTCCTAAAACGTCAACTTGGCTTTTCCGATGCAAATATTGGATTGCTAAATGCGATCTACAGCATTCCCAACGTGTTTATGGTCCTCATTGGCGGTTTTATCATTGATCGAATTGGGACGAGGAAAGCGGCATTCATCTTTGGGACACTCTGTCTGGCAGGTGCATTCGTTACTGCCTCGACCGGAACTCTCGAAGTGATGGCGGCAGGCAGGCTTATATTTGGACTTGGGGCAGAATCACTCATAGTAGCGGTGACAACTGCGATTGCAAAGTGGTTTCGAGGGAAGGAATTAAGTTTCGCTTTCGGTGTGAATCTTACCATTGCGCGATTGGGTTCATTTGCTGCACTGAATTCCCCCACCTGGGCAAGGTCGTTTTACACCAACTGGCGTTTTCCCTTGTTGATTTCAGTTGCCCTCGGCATTCTCTGCGTTGTTGGGGCAATCCTATACTGGATCCTTGAATCTCGTGCAGAAAGAGTCTACACCCTTGGCAAATCGGGTCCCACAGAGAAGGTCGTTTTCAAGGATGTTCTGTACTTCAGTAAATCATACTGGTACATTGTTGCTCTTTGTATCACCTTCTACTCAGCAATATTTCCGTTCCAAACATTTGCAGTGAAATTTTTCATGGAGGCTCATGAGACAACTCGGGAGTTTGGCGGTTTCCTCTCCAGTATGCTTACCCTCTTTGCAATGATATTTACGCCGTTCTTTGGATTGGTCGTTGACCGAGTTGGAAAACGCTCTCTCTTTATGATGTTTGGATCATTCTTGATCATCCCTGTATACCTGACGATGACCTATACTCAGCTCTCTTTGTATGTTCCCATGGCAATGATGGGAATTGCCTTCTCGCTTATCCCTGCGGTCATGTGGCCATCAGTAGCATACATTATTAATCAAGCAAAACTTGGAACTGCCTATGGTCTCATGACGATGATCCAGAACATTGGCCTGGCAGGCTTTAACCTGCTCATTGGCTGGGCAAATGATTTTTCAGGTGCAAGTGTTCAGAATCCCGGAGGATATGCACTGGGGATGTGGATTTTCTCATCCCTTGGTTTTATTGGATTTCTCTTCGCTTATCTTCTAAGGAGAAGGGAAACAAGCCCTCATGGCCACGGATTGGAGACGATCACTGCCCGTGCAAGATGAGAATAAGATCGATGAATGAAGATAAATTTCATGACTGTCCTCTATAACGATAATATCATCATGTTTAAACATATATATGCAGGCGATTGAAGAATAAATGGAATTAACAAGTTTGGAAAGGAAGGGAATTCGGTTATGAGCGAGAAACCATCGAACACTATCTGGGTGCGGTTTACTTGGAATTTAAATGATCTTCAGGTAGACATCAAACCACCAGAACAATACAAATTTCGTTCTGCTTCCGTTGATGAGTTAGATAAAGTGTTGGAGGTAGTACTTGCAGCATATTCTTCGGATCTGATTTGGTTGCCATTAATGGAAGGAATCCGCAAAAGAATGACTGACCGAATCCATAGCACTATAGGAAAACCGGATGTTGATTACATTATTGCAGAGTTTGGTGATCAAATTGTAGCAGTATCTGGGATAGCCAAGTCTCACTGGACAAGTCAGAATCTGCTCACAGGAATTTGTGTGTTGCCTGAGCACCAGCGCAAAGGTTTGGGTAAATATCTTCTCGGTCTGTCTTTGATGCGACTTAAGGAGATGGATCTACAACAGGCTTGTGTTTACACGGAAGCTAAATCACTTGCTGATAGAAAGATCTATTCACTTTATGGTTCAAGCCGTGAAGAAAATGTGAAATATCCGGGAGTTCGCCAACCACTTAAAATCAAAAAGCAAAAATGGGAGCCATTATGATTGCACGAATCTGGAGAAGAGCACGTCACTATCATCACAGGGAGTCTGAGAGTCAAACTCCCCGGCGAAGATTGGAAAACAGTAAAGCGTAACGAGAAATACATTGTGCCTCCGAAGAGCTCGTTCGAGGTTGAAGCGAGTGCTGACGTAGCATATATCTGTTACTACAAGGGAAGAAAAGGTGACACGGAATCGGATTGCATGCCAGACAATTAGTTGATGCGCTTGTGGTAGCAATGAAGCATAGTAGTCATGGATAATATAGGAATGTTAAAGGAGAAATTTTCATGAGACTGAAAAATAAAGTTACAATAATTACAGGGGCAAAATCCGGTATCGGTTTGGCAACTGCCAACCGCTTTGCTGCCGAGGAAGCCAAAGTTGTTGTGGCTGACATCATGGATGCTTCCCAAGAAGTCCGAGATATAACTAAGCAGAGGGGAGAAGCAATCTTTGTCCAGATAGATGTCAGCAACGAGAACCAGGTAAATACATTGATTGAGAAGACTGTTGAAACCTATGGCCGCTTGGATGTTTTGGTAAATAATGCGGGAATAGGACTTGTCAAAAAAGTTACTGAGACCACAGAAGCAGAATGGGATCGGTTGATAGGTGTAAATCTGAAAGGTGTCTTTCTTTGCTGCAGAGCAGCTATACCGGTTATGAAGCAAAAAGGCGGTGGCGTTATCATCAATGTGGCTTCCGAGCTCGGCTTAGTTGGCGGATCAGAAATTGCAGCTTATTGTGCTTCAAAAGGTGGAGTTGTACAATTAACTAAAGCAATGGCGATTGACCATGCTGTCGAGGGCATTCGTGTGAACTGCGTTTGTCCAGGTCCCGTTTCTACTCCCCTTCTGGAATCGATTATTCAAAGCTCAACAAATCCTGAAGAAGAACGGCGCAATATTGTTGAGAAAACATTGCTGAAACGTTTGGCAAAGCCACAAGAAATTGCTGCTGTCATTGCTTTTCTAGCTTCTGACGATTCGTCTTATATGACAGGTTCTATAGTAACTGTTGACGGTGGATGGGCCGCACGTTAACAAAAGGTTGTATGCTGGGCACAGTAAGCAACATACCTAACTAAGAAGGAGGGAGGACGATGAAAGTTTGGGCCTATGTCTTCATCACTACAAAACAACCCCGTAAAGTAGTGCAAGCAATTCGCAAGATACCGGGTGTGGTCGTGGATTGTCTTTAAAAGACCAAACAAGGATTGGAAGGATGCACCAGCTTATTTCTTTGAAATTTCTCCAGATTCCTACCGTTATGGTATGGGTTTTTACAGTGCTTCACCTGATACAATGGATAGATTTCGAGAGATGATTGACAAAAAACCAAAAGAATTTCTAAAGGCAATTTCATTCTATGCAAAACAGCAGATTTTTGTAGTAGAAGGTGAAATGCATATTCCGATGAATCTGGCCACTGATTCTGATTGAAAGTGGCCACCTGTCGGAGCGAAGTGACGCTGAATTTTCATTATACCTCAGAGTGGCTGGATTGAGTCAAGGATGACTTTCTTTTC